>NZ_NSGT01000004.1:0-252500 GCF_009192905.1 Xanthomonas sp. LMG 12459 | reverse complement strand
CGTAACTATAACGGTCCTAAGGTAGCGAAATTCCTTGTCGGGTAAGTTCCGACCTGCACGAATGGCGTAACGACAGCGGCGCTGTCTCCACCCGAGACTCAGTGAAATTGAAATCGCTGTGAAGATGCAGCGTTCCCGTGGCAAGACGGAAAGACCCCGTGAACCTTTACTATAGCTTTACACTGAACGTTGAGTTCGTCTGTGTAGGATAGGTGGGAGGCTATGAAACTGTGGCGCTAGCTGCAGTGGAGCCATCCTTGAAATACCACCCTGTCGTGCTTGACGTTCTAACCTAGGTCCGTAATCCGGATCGGGGACCGTGTATGGTGGGTAGTTTGACTGGGGCGGTCTCCTCCTAAAGAGTAACGGAGGAGCACGAAGGTACGCTCAGCGCGGTCGGACATCGCGCACTGTGTGCAAAGGCATAAGCGTGCTTGACTGCAAGATCGACGGATCAAGCAGGTACGAAAGTAGGTCTTAGTGATCCGGTGGTTCTGTATGGAAGGGCCATCGCTCAACGGATAAAAGGTACTCCGGGGATAACAGGCTGATACCGCCCAAGAGTTCATATCGACGGCGGTGTTTGGCACCTCGATGTCGGCTCATCACATCCTGGGGCTGTAGTCGGTCCCAAGGGTATGGCTGTTCGCCATTTAAAGTGGTACGCGAGCTGGGTTCAGAACGTCGTGAGACAGTTCGGTCCCTATCTGCCATGGGCGTTGGAGATTTGAGAGGGGCTGCTCCTAGTACGAGAGGACCGGAGTGGACGAACCTCTGGTGTTCCGGTTGTCACGCCAGTGGCATTGCCGGGTAGCTATGTTCGGAAGCGATAACCGCTGAAAGCATCTAAGCGGGAAGCGCGCCTCAAGATGAGATCTCCCGGGACACAAGTCCCCTAAAGGAACCATGTAGACTACGTGGTTGATAGGTCAGGTGTGTAAGTGCAGCAATGCATTGAGCTAACTGATACTAATGATCCGTGCGGCTTGACCATATAACCTCAAGATGCTTCCTCATAAGCATCCCTTAGCGCGACACACGTCGATCGCTCTCACTCGCTCGCTACATCACAACCCATGAGAGGCTGGCGCCCTGCCGTCCTCGGTCCAACAACCGAGAACACGCACGCGGCGACACTCCAACCGTCTCCCTGGTGAAATTAGCGCTGTGGAACCACCCGATCCCATCCCGAACTCGGAAGTGAAACGCAGCTGCGCCGATGGTAGTGTGGCTCAAGCCATGCGAGAGTAGGTCATCGCCAGGGGCTTTACCCCAAATCCCCGTCCCACTAGGACGGGGATTTTTTATTGCGCGGGCGAAATACCAACACGACGCACGCAGGCGAGCGAAGCACAGGCGCACGCCCCGCGGCGACATGCCACCCGCGGGCTGCGCGCCGTACCCTCACCCCAACCCCTCTCCCGGCGGGAGAGGGGCTCGGTTCCTCCACGGCCTCCTGGGCGTCTGTTGTCGACAAGCGGCAACCCGGCCTACGAGCATCTGCCTGCCAAGGCCTACTGCACGATCGAACCGACTCTGCGTCCAAAGTGGACAGAGCATGTAGGCGATCCTGTGACTGGTCATTGGATGCATTACGCGCACTTCCTGGTGCGCGTTTCTCATCGATTGCAGATCCGCTCACGTGCAATCTGCCGATGAATGCCGGTCGGCGCGTCCACATGTCACCGTCAAGTGCATTGGCGTTCAGCCGAACATGTGGGCCACTCCGCACTCGGTGAGGCGTTTTGACGACGCGCATCGCACCGTTCCATGTGGCGATGCGTCTCTTTCATGCCCCGCCGCTTAGACTTTTCCACCTCAGGCGACCGCGTAGGCATCGATTGCTCTACATGCGCACCGCCCTTCGGCCCCTTTCACCCACCACGAGGCCTTCCCCATGAGCCAAGCCAATGGATACGCCGCTCAGGCATCCGATCAGCCGCTGACCCCCTTCACCTTCGAGCGCCGTGCGCTCGGTGCGCATGATGTCAGCATCGAGATCCTCTACTGTGGCGTCTGCCACTCGGATCTGCACACCGCCCGCAACGAGTGGCACAACACCCAGTACCCGTCCGTCCCCGGTCATGAAATCGTCGGCCGCATTACCGCGGTGGGCGATCAGGTCACTGCCTTCAAGGTCGGCGACCTGGCCGGTGTTGGCTGCATGGTCGACAGCTGCCGGCATTGCGCCTCCTGCGCCGATGGCGAAGAGCAGTACTGCGAGAACGGCTTCGTCGGTACCTACAACGGTCCGATGTTCGGCGGGGAGAACACCTATGGCGGCTACTCCGATCACATCGTGGTCGACGAGAAGTACACGCTGCAGATCCGCCACGATGCCGACCAGCTGGCGGCGGTGGCGCCGCTGCTGTGCGCGGGCATCACCACCTATTCGCCGCTGAATCACTGGAAGGTCGGCCCGGGCAAGAAAGTCGGCATCGTCGGCCTGGGCGGCCTTGGCCATATGGGCGTGAAGATCGCCCACGCCATGGGCGCGCATGTCGTGCTGTTCACCACGTCGGCCGGCAAGCGCGAGGATGCGCTGCGCCTGGGCGCGAACGAGGTGGTCGTGTCGAAGAACGCCGACGAGATGGCGGCGCACACCAACAGCTTCGATTTCATCCTCAATACCGTGGCGGCACCGCACGACCTCGATGCGTTCCTGACCCTGCTCAAGCGCGATGGCACCATGACCCTGGTCGGCGCGCCGGCCGAGCCGCATCCGTCGCCGACGGTGTTCAACCTGATCATGAAGCGGCGCCAGTTGGCCGGTTCGCTGATCGGCGGCATCCGTGAGACCCAGGAGATGCTGGATTTCTGCGCCAAGCACGGCATCGTGTCCGACATCGAGACGATCGAGATGGCGCAGATCAACGAGGCCTACGAGCGCATGCTCAAGGGCGACGTGAAGTATCGCTTCGTCATCGACATGGCCAGCCTGGGGCAGGCCAAGCAAGCGGCCTGAGCCGACGGCGACCGTGGCGGTCAGCCGCCGCGGTCACGTCATGCGTCATCGTCATCCCATGAAAGCCCGGGCAGCGCATGCCCGGGCGTTTCTGTAGCGGTAGCTCTCGTCGCGGCCGAAGTGCTCTACGCGTGGGCTTCCGATCGGCATTCGAGGCGCTCGGAAGACGTCCGGCAACCGCGCACCGCTGCGTGCGGTAAGCGATTTGCACGAGGTGGTGGCGGCGAGGATGCCCAGTGCGCCGCGCGACCGATGGGGGTAGAGACGACAACGGCGCCGAAGCGCCGCTGCCATGACACGAAGGAAGCCGCCGCCTACTTGCCGGCGGCAGGCTCGGCCGCGGGCAACGACGTCGGCCTGCCCATCATCTTGTCGCGTGCGGCCTTGAAGGGATTGTCCGCGTACCAGTTCGGCCAGCTGTCGCCGGCGGCCAGTTCCTTGCCAACGCCGTACACCGCCTGCAGGTCGTCCATCACACCGTCGAGCTTCCAGGTCGCCGGGTCGTACTCGTCGGCTGGCGTGTGATAGCGCTTGGCGTACTCGGCTGCCGCACGGCGTCCTGCTTCGATGCCACCGTCGACCAGGTCTTCGCCGCCGTCGATGTACAGCGCCGGCACGCCGGCCTTGGCGAAGTTGAAGTGATCCGAACGGAAGTAGAACCCGCTCTGCGGCGCGTCTTCGGCGTGCAGCACGCGGCCTTGCGCGGCCGCGATCGGCTTGAGCAGGTCTTCCAGCTGGGAGCTGCCGAACCCGTTGACCACCAGGTCCTTGGCGCGCCCGTCCACCGGCATCGCATCGAGGTTGATGACGCCGGCGATCTTGTTCAGCGGGAAGGTCGGATGCGCCACGTAGTACTTGGAACCGAGCAGCCCCGATTCCTCCAGCGTCACCGCCAGGAACACCACCGAACGCTCGGGCTTGGGCTGCTGGTGCGCGAACGCCTCGGCGATTTCGAGGATGCCGGCCACGCCGGTGGCGTTGTCGACCGCACCGTTGTAGATGTTGTCGCCGGGCTCGCCCTCGTGCTTGCCCAGGTGATCCCAGTGCGCCATGTACAGCACCGCTTCGTCGGCGCGGCTGCCGCCGGGCAGCACCCCGACCACGTTGCGCGAGGTCTTCTCGGCGATGGTGCTCTTCAGGTCCACCGAGAGCTTGGCCTTCAGCGGGACCGGCTTGAAGCCGCGCTTGCTGGCGTCCTTGTAGGCCTGCGCCAGGTCCAGGCCGGCGTCGGCGAACAGCTGCTTGGCCGCCTCGGCGGTGAGCCAGCCCTGCACCGGAATGCGCGGCTCCGGATCGTTCTTCGCCGGCAGGTCGTACTGCGCGCCGGACCAGGAGTTCTTGACCACGTCCCAGCCGTAGCTGGCGCCGGGCGTGTCGTGCACGATCAACGCGGCGGCGGCGCCCTTGCGCGCGGCTTCCTCGAACTTGTAGGTCCAGCGCCCGTAGTAGGTCATGCGCTTGCCTTCGAACAGGCTGCCATCGCCGGTGTGGAAGCCGGGGTCGTTGACGAACATCACCACGGTCTTGCCCTTCCAGTCCTGGCCGGCATAGTCGTTCCACTTCTGCTCCGGCGCGTCCACGCCGTAGCCGACGAAGACCATGTCGCTGCCATCGAGCTTGACCTCGGGCTGGCCGGTGCGCGTGCCCACCACCATGTCGGTGCCGAAGGCCAGCTGCCGTGCTGCGCCGTCGTGGGCGATGGTGAGCGTGGTGCCCGGCGCCGCGGTGGTCTCGGTCATCGCCACGTCCTGGAACCAGCTGTCGCCGTTGCCCGGTTGCAGGCCGATGCGCTGCATCTGGTCGCGGATGTAGCTGACCGTCTTGTCTTCGCCAGGCGTACCCGGACCGCGGCCTTCGAAGGCATCGGAGGACAGCGTCTTGACCAGTTCCGCGAAGTCCGCCGGTGCGATTCCGGTGGAGAACGCGTGCGTGGGCGCCGCAGCGGGTGCGGGCGCCGCGGCCGGTGGCGCGGTGTCGGCGGCCGGGGCAGGCGCTTCGCGTTTGCACGCGGTCAGCGCGGCGGCTGCGGCCAGGCACAGCACGAGCTTGCGGGACATGGGGGCTCCTGATGGCGAGGGAACCCTGGATTCTATAGGCAAGCCGCACGCGCCCGGGCGGGCGCGTCGTCGCGGCATGGCTCAGTTGTTCGGCGCGGTGTCGCCGTCGAAGGGCAGCGCGGTGGCGCCGGTGATCGGCCCGGTCTTGGCGCTGCGATGCACGTACAGGGTCACTTCGCGCTCGAAGCGCAGCGGGCCGTCCACCACCGCACGCGGGCCGACGATGACCCGTGGCTTGCGCGTCGGCTTGAACGACATGCTGAAACTGGGCTTGTTGATCGAAATGCCACCACCGACATGCGAATCGTGGCCGACGGTGATGTCGCCGTTGACCGTCTCGATGCCCTTGTCCAACTGCGTGGCGACCAGGCCGATGCTGCCGTTGACGCTTTCGATGCCGCCGCCGACGCGGCCGCCGCGGTCGACGAAGATGCCGCCGTTGACGGTTTCGATGGAACCGGCGACCTGTGCGCGCTCGCCGAGGGTGATGCCGCCGTTGACCGTGGACAAGCCCTTGGTCTGCGCGCCGTCGGCGACCTTGACGCTGCCGTTGACCGTTTCCACGCTGCCCACCTGGGCGCCGGACTGGACGGTGATGCTGCCGTTGACCGTTTCCAGATCGCCGTACTGCTTGCCGGCGTCGGCAGTGATGCTGCCGTTGACCTTGCTGATGCCCTCGCCCGCGAACGCCGGGCCGGCCGTCAGGGCCAGCGCCAGCACAACCGCCAGATGCATGCGTTTCATCCTTCACCTCCCGGGCGCCGGCGATGCGGCCGCAATCAATCGTGGGGCGATCACAACACGCTTCGCTACAATCCACACCTGCCTGAAGTCACTGGACCCTCGCTTGCCCGCAGCCGCGCCTGTCCCATCGCATTCCGCCGCGCCCCGCGCGGCCGAGCGGCGTGCGCCCGGACACTGGCGCGGCCTTGTGCGCCGCCTGCTGGCGCTGACGTGGCTGCTGACCGCCGGCGTAGCCGCGGCGCAGAATCCGCGCGAGGCCGAGAAGCGCCTGGAAAAGGTGCGCAGCGAGCTGAAGAGCGTGGCCGAGGAGCGCCGGCAACTGGAAGGCAAGCGCGGCGACGCCGCACGCCAGTTGCGCGAGGCCGACGAGAGGGTCGCCGTCACCGGCCGCAGCCTGGCGCAGACGCAACAGGCGCTGCAGCGGCACCAGCAGACCCTGGCCGAGCTCGAGCGCAAGCGCGATGGCCTGCGCAGTGGCTTGACGCGGCAACGCGCCGAACTGGCGCAGCTGCTGCGGGCGGCCTATGCCATCGGCGGCAATGCGCCGCTGAAGCTGCTGCTGGCGCAGGACCGCGTGGCCGACGCCAACCGCCTGCTGGCGTATCACCGTTATCTGCAGCGCGAGCGCGCGCAGCGCATCGCGACCTTGACCCACGAGCTGCAGGCGCTGGAACAGGTGCAGCGCGAGGTCGTCGAACAGAAGCAGCAACTGAGCGAGGCCCAGCGCCGCCAGCAGGAACAGGCCCAGGCGCTGCAGCGCGACCGCAAGCAGCGCGCCAGCGTGGTCTCGGAGCTGGACCAGCGCTACCAGGACCGCAGCGAACGCGAGAAGGCGCTGGGCCAGGATGCCAAGGCGCTGGAAACCCTGCTCGCCAACCTGCGTGCCGCCGCCGCCCGCGCCGAGGCCGAGCGCCGCGCCGCGGCCAGGCGCGAGGCGGCCGAACAGGCGGCGCAGGCCAAGGCCGCGGCGAAGGCCGGGCGTGGCGGCGGCAAGATACCGCCCAAGGTGGTCGCCTCGGCACCGCCGCTGAAGGTCGGTGGCCTGGGCTGGCCGCTGTCGGGCGACCTGATCGCGCGCTACGGCGGCCGGCTGCCCGATGGGCGCACCAGTAGCGGCGTGCTGATCGCCGCGCCCGCCGGCAGCACCGTCACCGCGGTCGCCGACGGCACGGTGGTGTTCTCCGACTGGATGACCGGCTACGGCATGATCCTGATCGTGGACCACGGCAATGGCTACATGAGCCTGTACGCGCACAACGACACCCTGCTGCGCGACGCGGGCGCCAAGGTCAAGCGCGGCGATGCGGTGGCCAAGGTCGGCAATTCCGGCGGCCAGGGCCGCCCGGCGCTGTACTTCGAACTGCGCCGCAATGGCCAGCCGGTGGATCCGGCGTCGTGGCTGCAGCGCCGCTGAGCCACGCGGCTGCGGCGCGTTCAACGCGAATTTAGCTCGGCTTCGCGCATAATCCGGACAACCGCGCCGTGCACGGTGCGGGTCTTCCCCAATCGGAGTGCTTCATGCGCGTAGTCCTGTCCGCAGCCCTGTTGCTCGCTCTGGCGCCGCTGCCGTCGATGGCGCAACGCGCCGAGGCGCAGACGCCCACGGCCCCGGCGGCCAGCGCCGACGATCCGGATTCCACCGAATCGGCCAGTGCCAAGGTGCCGCTGGACGAGATCCGCCGCTACGTGGCGGTCTACAACGCGGTGAAGGAAGCCTACGTCGATCCGGTCGACGACAAGAAGCTGATGCAGTCCGCCATCCGCGGCCTGCTGCTGGACCTGGATCCGCACAGCACGTATTTCAGCAAGGAAGACGCCGAAGCCTTCGACGAGCAGACCAGCGGCGCCTACGACGGCATCGGCGTGGAGCTGCTGCAACTGCCGGACAACACGCTCAAGGTGGTCTCGCCGATCGACGACACGCCTGCCGCGCGCGCCGGCCTGCGCTCGGGCGACATCATCATCGCCATCGACGGCAAGCCGATCAGCGCGGTCAAGGCGATGGAGCCGCTGCGCGGCGAGCCGGGCAGCAAGGTCGTACTGACCATCGCCCGCGACAAGGTCGCCAAGCCGTTCGACGTGACCCTGACCCGGCAGACCATCCGCGTGGCCAGCGTGCGCAGCCGCATGCTCGAACCCGGCTACGGCTATATCCGCATCAGCACCTTCCAGGCCGACACCGGCGCCGATTTCCACAAGCAGTTGCAGCAGCTGCAGGCGCAGGCCGGCGGCAAGTTGCGCGGCCTGGTGCTGGACCTGCGCAGCAATCCGGGCGGCCTGCTGACCGCGGCGGTGCAGGTGGCCGACGACGTGCTCGACAAGGGCACCATCGTCAGCACCCGCGGGCGCATCTCGGTCAGCGATTCCAAGTTCGACGCCACCCCCGGCGACCTGCTCAACGGCGCGCCGATGGTGGTGCTGGTGGATGCCGGTTCGGCCAGCGCCTCGGAAGTGCTGGCCGGCGCGCTGCGCGACAACAAGCGCGCGCGCATCGTCGGCAGCCGCACCTTCGGCAAGGGCTCGGTGCAGACCGTGCTGCCGCTGGACAACGGCGACTCGGTCAAGCTGACCACGGCGCGGTACTACACCCCCAGCGGCAAGTCGATCCAGGCCAGCGGCATCGTGCCCGACGTGGTGCTGCATCCGGAGGCCAGCGCGGACGATGCCGACAAGCCGGCGGCGATCGCCGACTACAGCGAAGCGACCCTGCCGGGCCACCTGCATGGCGACGACGAGGGCGCCGAGGGCTACACCGCCGGCGACGTGCTGCCGGGCGACGGCCCGATCGCGCAGGCGCTGGCCGAACTGAAGCAGCCCGGCGCGGTGGCGCGGGCGGCCGCGGCGGCACCGGCCGGCAAGGGCAAGGCCAAGCCGGCGCACAAGCCGGCGGGCGCGGCGCCGAAGGCAGCCCCGGCGAAGCAGCCGGCGGCGGAACCGACCAAGCCCGAGCCCACCAAGTCCGAACCTGCCAAGACCGAGTCCGACAAGACCGGCTCCGACAAGACCGGGCCTGCGCCGGCCTCCGGCACCTGAGCCGACGGCGGCCCACCTCGCCATCGCGCGCGGCGTGGCCGCTGCGCGGCGTCGGTGGCCAGCCGCTCAGTCGGCGACGCTGAGGACCTCTGGATTGGCCAGCCGCTGCGGCGCATCGGCGGCGAAGGCCAGCACGTTGTCGAAGGCGGCGCCGAAATACAGGTCGTAGCTGCCCTGTTCGACGTAGCCCAGGTGCGGCGTCGCCAGCACCCGCGGATGCCGCAGCAGCGGATGCCGCGGATCCAGCACCGGCTCCTGTTCGAACACGTCCAGCGCTGCCTGTCCCGGGCGTCCGGCGTCCAGCGCGGCCAGCAGCGCGCCGGGCGCGATGAGTTCGGCACGGCTGGTGTTGACCAGCAGCGCATCGGGTTTCATCCGCAGCAGGTCGTCCAGTCCGATCTGGTGGCGGGTGGCCGCGACCAGCCGGCGATGCAGGCTGAGCACATCGCTCTCGGCGAACAACGCCTCGCGGCTGGCGGCGACCGCGAAGCCGTCGGCGCGCGCCTGCGCACAACTGTCCTCGCTCCCCCATACCTGCACGCGCATGCCGAAGGCGCGGCCGTAGGCGGCGACGCGGCGGCCGATCTTGCCGTAACTCCAGATGCCCAGGGTCAGTCCGTCCAGGCTGCGGCCCAGCTGCGCATCGCCGGTGGCCTGCCAGTGCCCGGCCCGCAGCGCATCGCGGTAAGCGGGCAGGCGCCGGCTGGCGGCCATCAGCAGCGCCCGGGTCAGTTCCGCCGGTGCCAACGGTGAACCGACGCCTTCGGCCACGGCCACGCCGCGCGCGGTGCAGGCGGCCAGGTCGATGTGTTCGCCGATCCGCCCGGTCTGGCTGATCAGGCGCAGCTTCGGCAGGCGCGCCAGCAGGGCGGCGTCGATGCGGGTGCGCTCGCGGATCAGCACCAGCGCCTCGGCCTCGGCGGCGTGGCGAACGAAGGTCTCGCGGTCGGGCGCCAGCGCGGTCAGCACCCGCACGTTGTGCGCCTGCAGCCGCGCGAAGCAGGGCAGGTGGCGCACCGCATCCTGATAGTCGTCGGCGATCAGGATGCGCATCGGCTCAGCGTGGCTTGCCGGGCATCGGGAACGGCGTGACCACCTTCTCGCCGGTGGCCGCGTCGCGGATCGTCGATTGGCCCTTCTTCTCCACTTCCTCGATGCGCACGATGCTCTGCATCGGCAGATGCAGCGTCTTGGTGTCGCCGAACTCCTCGCGCAGGCGTTCCTCGGTGGGATCGATCACCAGCCCGTCGTGCACGTCGAACACCAGCGTGCCGATCTCGGTGAAGCCCCACAGATGGCTGCTGCCCACGTGCTGGCAGTACAGCTCGTAGACCTTGCCGTGGTTGAGGAAGGTCACTTTGTACAGATGCTTGAACATGCGCGCAGTATACGGGCGCCGTTGCCGCAGGCGGCTCAGAAGCCCTTGCGCTTGCGCAGCCGCCGCGCGATCGCCGCGCGCACGTACAGCCCGTAGATCATGCCGAAGGCGAAGCCGGCCAGGTGCGCCGACCACGCCACCATGCCGAAGGCCGGGCCGATGTAGGCGAACACCACCTGCAGCGCCGCCCAGGTGCCGATCAGCAGCGAGGCCGGGGCGCGCACGAATTCCAGGAACAGCCCCAGCGGCAGCACCACGCCGAGCTTGGCTCGCGGGAACAGCGCCAGGTAGGTGCCGATCAGCGCCGAGACCGCGCCGCTGGCGCCGATGATCACCCGGTCCGGGGTGCCGACCGCGAACACCGCGGCCAGGTTGGAAATCGCCCCGCCGCCCAGGAACAGCAGCAGGAACCGCCACGGCCCCAGCACGCGTTCGGCGGGCAGGCCGAAGATCAGCAGGAACACCAGGTTGCCGAGCAGGTGCGACCAGTCGGCGTGCAGGAACAGCGCGGTGAACAGGCGCAGCACGCTGCCGTCCTGCACC
Organism: Xanthomonas sp. LMG 12459; assembly: GCF_009192905.1. Taxonomy (NCBI): domain Bacteria; kingdom Pseudomonadati; phylum Pseudomonadota; class Gammaproteobacteria; order Lysobacterales; family Lysobacteraceae; genus Xanthomonas; species Xanthomonas sp. LMG 12459. The sequence goes on along the minus strand of NZ_NSGT01000004.1, from coordinate 241,780 downwards.
GTGGCCAGCCAGTCGCGCGGGCTGCCCACCCCGGCCGAGAGCGCGCCCCAGTCCAGCCACAGGGTCGCGCGGGCCTCGTCGGGGCGGCTGATCGACCACAGGAAGGCCAGCCACATCGCCGCGAACAACAACGGCGTGGCCCAGCGCAGCGTGGTGCGTTCGCGGGAGGGGATGGAAACGAACATGCGAGGGAACGGGGGAGCCGGAGACCGCCAGGGACGCCACGATAACGACTTCATCCGGCTGAACGCACGCCGACTCCACACGAAGCTGAACGCATCATGTCGTTATTGTTTAGTTAACGGTGCGGGGTATACTCGCATACGGCGTCGTATGTCGGGAGGGGACTCCGGCGCGCATTCCTGGACCATTCCGGCCCGGGAATGCGCAGGCGCGAACACAGACACTCGTCTTCCGGAGAAAGCTAGCCATGCAAAACGCAACCCAGTTCGTCCGTTTCACCGCTCTGGCCGTCGGCATCGTCGGCGCGCTGGCCATGGGCCAGGCGCACGGCGCCGCGTTCCAGCTCAAGGAGAACAGCGCCAAGGGTCTGGGCCGCGCCTTCGCCGGCTCCGGTAGCGCCCCCGGCGATGCCTCGATCATTGCCGTGAACCCGGCCGGCATGCGCCAGCTCGACGGCAAGGTGTTCCAGGCCGACGTCAGCGCCATCCAGTTCTCGGCCAAGTACCAGGGCAACGGCGGCACCTACGCCAATGGCCAGCCGATCTCCGGTGGCCGTGGCGGCGACGCCGGCATGATCGCGCCGGTTCCGGCCGCGTACTTCCACATGCCGTTCGGCGAAAACAACAACATGCACTTCGGCACCTCGCTGACCGTGCCGTTCGGCTTCAAGACCGAATACGACCGCGACTGGGTCGGCCGCTACAACGGCGTGAAGACCGAGCTGCAGGCGATCGACCTGAACTTCGCCTTCTCCTACGACGTCAACCCGTACGTGTCCTTCGGCGCGTCCGTGTTCGCCGAGCGCCTGGACATCGAACTGACCAACGCCATCGACTTCGGCACCGTCCTGGCCTCGCGCCGCGTGCCGGGCTTCGCGCCGGGCAGCGCCGACGGTTTCTCGCGCATCAAGGGCGACAACACCGCGGTCGGCTTCACCCTGGGCGGCCTGTTCAGCGTCGACGAGCACACCCACATCGGCTTCAGCTACCGCTCGCAGGTCGAGCACAAGATCACCGACGGCGACGCCGACTTCACCGTGCCGGGCAATGCCGCCACCGTGCTGGCCTTCGCCGCGCCGGGCACCTTCGTCGACACCAAGGGCCGCGCCACCGTCAAGCTGCCGGCCAGCGCCACCGCCAGCTTCACCCACGACATCAACGAGCAGTGGACGGTGATGGCCGACGTCACCCGCACCGCCTGGAGCAAGTTCGACAAGGTCACCGTCGACTTCGCCTCCAACCAGCCCGACAGCGTGCTGGACTTCTCGTACCGCGACACCACCTTCGTGTCGCTGGGCGCCGACTACCGCATGAGCGACACGCTGACCCTGCGTGGCGGCCTGGCCTACGACCAGACCCCGACCACCGACCAGCACCGCGACGTGCGCGTGCCGGACGCGAGCCGCAAGTGGGTCTCGCTGGGTCTGACCTGGAAGCCGTCCGAGCAGACCGAGTACAGCTTCGGCTACACCCACCTGTTCACCAACGATCCGAGCATCGCCACCACCAGCGCCACCGGCAACCGCCTGGTCGGCGACTACGACGTGAGCGGCAACGTGCTGGCGGCCTCGGTCAACTACAAGTTCTGATCGCAGGCGCTTCGCAGTTCCACGAAAAAGCCCCGCTTCGGCGGGGCTTTTTTTATGCCTGTCCGCGGCGCATGGCGCGCGCTGCGGCAGGCGGCGCTCGGCGCAGGTTCCGGGCGGAACGCTGCGCCGAAGCGGGCCGGTCAGTCGCCCAGGGTCAGCAGCGAGGCGTTGCCGCCGGCGGCGGTGGTGTTGACCGTCACCACCTTCTCGGTGGCGAAGCGCAGCAGGTAGTGCGGGCCGCCGGCCTTGGGGCCGGTGCCGGACAGGCCCTGGCCGCCGAACGGCTGCACGCCGACCACCGCGCCGATCTGGTTGCGGTTGACGTAGACGTTGCCCACCGCCACGCGCGAGGCGATGCGCTCGATGGTCTCGTCGATGCGCGAATGCACGCCCAGGGTCAGGCCGTAGCCGGTGGCGTTGATCTGGTCGATCACCGCGTCGAGCTGGTCGGCCTTCCAGCGGATCACGTGCAGCACCGGGCCGAAGATCTCACGCTGCAACTGCGTCAGCGACTGCAGCTCGTAGGCGCGCGGGGCGAAGAAGCTGCCGTGGGCGGTAGCGGCGTCGGTGGCGGCCACGGCGATCGCGCGCGCTTCGCGGTCCATGCGTGCGGCGTGATCGGTGAGAATCTGCAGCGCATCGGCATCGATCACCGGGCCGACGTCGGTGGACAGCAGGCCGGGGTCGCCGACCTTCAGCTCGGCCATGGCGCCGGCCAGCATGGTCATCACCTTGTCGGCGATGTCGTCCTGCACGAACAGCACGCGCGCGGCCGAGCAGCGCTGGCCGGCGGAGATGAAGGCGCTGGAGATCGCGTCCTTGACCACCGCTTCCGGCAGCGACGAGGAGTCGGCGATGAAGGCGTTCTGGCCGCCGGTCTCGGCGATCAGCACGCCGATGGCGGCATCGCGCGCGGCCAGCGCACGGTTGATCGCGCGCGCGGTCTCGGTGGAGCCTGTGAAGGCGACGCCGGCCACGCGCGGATCGCGGGTCAGCGCGGCGCCGACGGTGGCGCCGTCGCCGGGCAGGAACTGCACCACCGCCTCCGGCACGCCGGCTTCGTGCAGCAGCTTCACCGCGGCATGGCCGACCAGGTTGGTCTGCTCGGCGGGCTTGGCGATGACGCTGTTGCCGGCGGCCAGCGCCGCGGCGACCTGGCCGAGGAAGATGGCCAGCGGGAAATTCCACGGACTGATGCACACGAACACGCCGCGGCCGTGCAGCTGCAGTTCGTTGGATTCGCCGGTCGGCCCGGGCAGGCGCTCGGGCGCACCGAACTGCGCGCGCGCCTGGCCGGCGTAGTAGCGCAGGAAATCCACCGCTTCGCGCACTTCGGCGACGCCGTCGGGCAGGGTCTTGCCGGCTTCCTTGACGCACAGCGCCATGAACTCGGGCATGCGCGCTTCCAGCAGGTCGGCGGCGTGTTCGAGGATGGTGGCGCGGCTGGCGGCCGGGGTGCGGTTCCAGGCCGGATAGGCGGCCGCGGCGTTGCTCAGCGCCTTCTCCACGGTGGCGGCATCGGCCGGCTTCCAGTGGCCGACGATCTGGCGATGGTCGGCCGGGTTGGCGACCGCCAGGGCGTCGCCGGCGATCACCGCGCCGGGCACCAGCGGCGCGGCCTGCCAGGGCTTGAGCGCGGTGTTGAGCTGGTCGGCCAGCGCGCGCAGATCGTTGTCGTTGGCGAGGTTGGCGCCCATGGAGTTCTTCCTGTTGTGGTTCTGGCTGCGCAGCAGATCGACCGGCAGCGGAATCTTCGGATGCGGGATGGAGGCGAACGCGGACACGGCCTCGACCGGGTCGCGGATCAGGTCTTCGATGGCCACGTCTTCGTCGGTGATGCGGTTGACGAAGCTGGAGTTGGCGCCGTTCTCCAGCAGGCGCCGCACCAGGTACGGCAGCAGGTCCTCGTGCGAGCCCACCGGCGCGTACACGCGGCAGGGCACACCGAGGCGGTCGGCGGGGATCACCTCGGCGTAGAGGTCGTCGCCCATGCCGTGCAGCTTCTGGTGCTCGTAGTCGCTGCCGCCGGCGATGGCGCGCACCGCGGCGATGGTCTGCGCGTTGTGGGTGGCGAACATCGGATACAGCGCGTCGCTGTGCGCGAACAGGCGCTTGGCGCAGGCCAGGTAGGACACATCGGTGTTCTGCTTGCGGGTGAACACCGGGTAGCCCGGGTGGCCCTCGACCTGCGCGCGCTTGATCTCCGCGTCCCAGTAGGCGCCCTTGACCAGGCGCACCGGGATGCGGCGGCCGACGCGGCGCGCCAGGTCGGCGAGGAAATCGATCGTGTACGGGGTGCGCTTCTGGTACGCCTGCACCGCCAGGCCGTAGCCTTCCCAACCGTCCAGCGAGGGATCGGAGAAGGTGGCCTCGATGATGTCCAGCGACAGTTCCAGGCGGTCGGCCTCTTCGGCGTCGACCGTGTAGCCGATGCCGTAGGACTTGGCCAGTTGCGCCAGTTCCAGCACGCCGGGTACCAGTTCGGCCATCACCCGCGCGCGCTTGGCGTGCTCGTAGCGCGGATACAGCGCCGAGAGCTTGATCGAGATGCTGGGCGCGGCGAACACCGCGTCCTTGCCGCCGCCCTGCTGGCGCTGCGCGGCGAAGTGCTTGCCGATGGCATGGATCGCCTGGCGGTAGGCATCGAGATAGCGCTGCGCGTCCTTCATGGTCAGCGCGCCTTCGCCGAGCATGTCGAACGAGTAGCGGTAGTGGGCGTTGTCGCCCTTCTTCGAGCGGGTCAGCGCCTCGCCGATGGTCCGGCCCATCACGAACTGATGGCCCATGATCTTCATCGCCTGGCGCACCGCAAGACGGATCACCGGCTCGCCGACGCGGCCGATCAGGCGCTTGAACGCGCCGGACACGTCGGCGCGGGTGAGGTCGTTGATCTGCACCAGCTTGCCGGTGAGCATCAGGCCCCAGGTCGAGGCATTGACCAGGATCGAGTCGCTCTCGCCCATGTGCTTCTTCCAGTCCGCATCGCCGAGCTTGTCGCGGATCAGCTTGTCGGCGGTGTCCTGGTCGGGGATGCGCAGCAGCGCTTCGGCCACGCACATCAGCAGCACGCCTTCCTCGCTGCCGAGGTCGTACTGGCGCATGAAGGCCTCGATCGCGCCCTGGTCCTGGGCGCGGGCGCGCACGCGGGTGACCAGGTCGGCGGCCAGCGCCTGCACCCTGGCCTGGTCGGCCGCGGGCAGGCGCGCCTGCTCGAGCAGTTCGCGTACGTGTTCGGCTTCGTCCTTGAGCCATGCGGCGGTGATCGCCGCGCGCAGGGCCTGCGGCGCGGGCGGGAGTTCGGGGGACAGCAAGGGTGAAGGAGACGCGGACGGCATCGCCGGAACAGAGCCGGCGCCAGGCAGAGCGTTCATGCGGGAAAGGCCAGGGACAGAGCCCGCTATTTTATGTCAGCGCCTGCACGCGCAGGGGGTTGCCGGCATCGCCACGGCGATGGCGGACGCGTCCAGGCTGAACGCACATCTTGTTGCGCTACAGCATTTTTTGTGGTGAACGCGCGCTTGCCGCCGCGCAGGCCGGGGGCTACCATCCAGGCGTGCTCGCGGCTCGGGCACGAGCGGTTCGGAAGCGGCGGTTCGACATGATCGAAATGTTTCCGTTTTCTCCGGGGGGGTCGGGTACGCAGCTGCGGCTGCGACCGCCGCGGGCGTTGAATGCCCGGCAATTCGTTCTGTTGTTCGTCGCACTGGCCGGGGCGATGTGGGCCGTGGCTGGGCTGGGGTGGCTCGCCGGCAATGTGTTCGCGCCTGCGTTCGCCCTGTTGCACAGCATCGTGGTGGCGCTCGCGCTGCATTGGTCGTGGCGTGGCGGCGAGCGCGAAGAGGATATCCGGGTGGGTCCGGCCTGCGTGGAAGTGACCCGTCCGAATGCAGGAACGCCGGCGTTCCGCGCCCACCCGCATTGGGTGCGGTTGCGGATCGAAGGCGACGACAGGGTGGTGCTGGCATCCAGCGGCAAGCAGGTCAGGGTCGGCGAATTCCTCGGCCCCGACGAACGCCGGCAACTGGCGCAGACCCTGGAAGGCTTGCTCGCGGCCGTGACCGGCCGCAACCGATGACGCTCCAAGGGGTCTAGGCAATGAAGCAACGCGGCGGGTGGGTGCAACAGGCGGTCAGGGGCGGGATGGCGTTGGCGGCGGCGATGGCTGCACCGCTGGCGTGGGCGCAATCGGCCGATCCCAAGCCGTGGCAGCTCAACATGGGCAGGGGCGTCACCCAAAGCGCACGCAACGCCTACGACGCGCACATGGTCGCGTTGTGGGTGTGCGTGGTCATCGGCGTGCTGGTGTTCGGCGCGATGGCCTATGCGATCTTCAAGTTCCGCAAGTCCAAGGGCGCGGTGCCGGCGCAGTTCAGCCACAACACCAAGGCCGAGATCGTGTGGACGGTGATCCCGGTGCTGATCCTGATCGTGATGGCCTGGCCGGCCACGGCCAAGCTGATCGCGATGTACGACACCCGCGATGCCGAGATGACGGTGAAGGTCACCGGCTACCAGTGGATGTGGCGCTACGAATACCTGGGCGAGAACGTCTCGTTCACGAGCCGCCTGGCGCGCAGTTCCGACCGGCTGCGGCAGAGCGGCGCGGTGCCGACGGCCGAGCACGACCCGCACTACCTGCTCGACGTGGACAACCGGCTGGTGCTGCCGGTGAACACCAAGGTGCGCTTCGTCATCACCGCCGACGACGTCATCCACGCCTGGTGGGTGCCGGCGCTGGGCTGGAAGCAGGACGCCATCCCCGGGATCATCAACGAGGCCTGGACCAGCATCGACACGCCCGGGGTGTACCGTGGCCAGTGCGCCGAACTGTGCGGCAAGGACCACGGCTTCATGCCGATCGTGGTCGAGGCGGTGAGCAAGCAGGACTTCCAGAAGTGGCTGGCATCGCGCAAGCCGGCGCCCGCCCCGGCCACGCCGGCGGCGGCCCCGGCTGCTGCGCCGGCCTCCACCGAACCCGCTGCCGCGCCCGCCGACGCCCAGGCGCCGGCACCGCCGCCGCAGGCGCGGCTGTCGCGTCCTCGTTCCGACTCGCACCTGATCGTGCAAGCCGCCTGATCTCCAGCATTCCTTTTCTGAGGTAGCCGCCATGGCCCATTCGGCAGTCGATCACCACGACGAGCACGGGCATCAGCAGAGCTTCGTCGAGCGTTGGTTCTTCTCCACCAACCACAAGGACATCGGCACGCTGTACCTGCTCTTCAGCTTCACCATGTTCGTCATCGGTGCGGCGATGAGCGTGGTGATCCGCGCCGAACTGGCGCAGCCGGGCCTGCAGTTCGTCAAGCCCGAGTTCTTCAACCAGATGACCACCGTGCACGCGCTGGTGATGATCTTCGGCGGGGTGATGCCGGCCTTCGTCGGCCTGGCCAACTGGATGATCCCGCTGCAGATCGGCGCGCCGGACATGGCGCTGCCGCGCATGAACAACTGGTCGTTCTGGCTGCTGCCCGTGGCCTTCACCCTGCTGCTGCTGACCCTGTTCCTGCCCGGCGGCGCGCCGGCCGGCGGCTGGACCATGTATCCGCCGCTGATGCTGCAGGGCGGCTACAACGTGGCCTTCTCGGTGTTCGCCATCCACGTCGCCGGCATCAGCTCGATCATGGGCGCGATCAACATCATCGCCACCGTGCTCAACATGCGCGCGCCGGGCATCGACCTGCTGAAGATGCCGATCTTCTGCTGGGCCTGGCTGATCACCGCGTTCCTGCTGATCGCGGTGATGCCGGTGCTGGCCGGCGCGGTGACCATGCTGCTCACCGACAAGTTCTTCGGCACCTCGTTCTTCAACGCCGCCGGCGGCGGCGACCCGGTGATGTACCAGCACATCTTCTGGTTCTTCGGGCACCCCGAGGTCTACATCATGATCCTGCCGGCGTTCGGCGTGATCAGCGAAATCATCCCGACCTTCAGCCGCAAGCCGCTGTTCGGCTACCAGGCGATGGTCTACGCGATCGCGGCGATCGCGTTCCTGAGCTTCATCGTCTGGGCGCACCACATGTTCACCGTGGGCATGCCGTTGGGCGGCGAGATCTACTTCATGTTCGCCACCATGCTGATCTCCATCCCCACCGGGGTGAAGGTGTTCAACTGGGTCAGCACCATGTGGCAGGGCTCGATGACCTTCGAGTCGCCGATGCTGTGGGCCATCGCCTTCGTCATCCTGTTCACCATCGGCGGCTTCTCCGGGCTGATGCTGGCGATCGTGCCGGCCGACTTCCAGTACCACGACACCTACTTTGTGGTCGCGCACTTCCACTACGTGCTGGTCACCGGCGCGGTGTTCGCGCTGATCGCGGCGGTGTACTACTGGTGGCCGAAGTGGACCGGGCGCATGTACAACGAGACCTGGGCCAAGTTCCACTTCTGGTGGACGATGCTGTTCGTCAACCTGCTGTTCTTCCCGCAGCACTTCCTCGGCCTGGCCGGCATGCCGCGGCGCATCCCCGACTACAACGTGGTGTTCGCCGACTGGAACCTGGTCAGCTCGATCGGCGCGTTCGGCATGTTCGTCACTCCGTTCCTGATGGCCGGCATCCTGCTGGCGTCGCTGCGCAATGGCGCGCGCGCCGAAGCGCGTTCGTGGGAAGGCGCGCGTGGCCTGGAGTGGACGGTGCCGTCGCCGGCGCCGGCGCACACCTTCACCCTGCCGCCGGTGCTCAAGCCCGGCGACCTGGCCCACGACGACATCAGCCACTGATGACCGCGCAACCGCCGCTCGACGACCTGGTCCTGCGCCGCAAACGTGCGGTGCGCACCGCGCTGGTGGTCGGCGCGGTGGCGCTGGCGATCTACGTCGCCTTCGTCCTCTCGGGGGTGTTGGGCCGATGAACGCGCCAGCGCCGCGGGTGCACAGCAGCGCCGGGCTGTTCAAGCTGGTCGGCGTGGCGCTGGCGGTGTTCGTGCTGACCTTCTCGCTGGTGCCGCTGTACCGCATCGCCTGCGAGAAGGTATTCGGCGTGCGCCTGGAACGCGGCCCCGGCGAAGGGCCACAGGCCGGCAAACCACTCGCGGGCAAGCGCACGGTCACCGTGCAGTTCGATGGCGGGGTGAACTCCAAGCTGCCCTGGTCGTTCCATCCGGAGCAGCTGACCATGCAGGTGGTGCCGGGCGAACTCAACGAGGCGCTGTACTACGCGCACAACGATGGCGCGCACGCCATCGTCGGCAGCGCGGTGCCCTCGGTGGCGCCGGCGCGCGCGTCCGGCTACTTCACCAAGACCGAGTGCTTCTGCTTCACCGCGCAGACCCTGCAGGCCGGCGAGAAACGCGACATGCCGGTGCGCTTCATCGTCGATCCCAACCTGCCCAGCGACATCAGCACCATCACCCTGTCCTACACCTTCTACAAGAACGATGCGCTGAGCGCGGAACTGGGATCGCCGAAACTGGCCGGTTCCGCGCGCGCGGCTCCCTGACCCGACCGGAATGCCTGCCATGGCCCAGCCCAGCACCGACGCCACCGCCAACGCCTACTACGTGCCCAGCCAGAGTCGCTGGCCGTTCATCGGCTCGATCGCGATGTTCGTGACCATGATCGGCGTGGCCAGTTGGCTCAACGACGCGTCCTGGGGCAAGTGGACCTTCTTCACCGGCATCGCGATGCTGGTGGCGACGCTGTTCATGTGGTTCGGCGATGTGATCCGCGAATCGATCGCCGGGCACTACAACCGCCAGGTCGACGTGTCGTTCCGCATGGGCATGGTGTGGTTCATCTTCTCCGAGGTGATGTTCTTCGGCGCCTTCTTCGGCGCGCTGTTCTACACCCGCACCTTCATTCTGCCGTGGCTGGGCGGTGAGGGCGACGGGGTGATGACCAACGCGCTGCTGTGGGACGGCTACTCCGCCGCCTGGCCGACCAACGGCCCGGGCGGCATCGGCGGCCAGTTCCAGACCATCCCGGCCTGGGGCCTGCCGCTGATCAATACGCTGATCCTGCTCAGCTCCGGCGTGACCCTGACCATCGCCCACCACGCGCTCAAGGCCGGCCAGCGCACCCGGCTGATGGTGTTCCAGGCGCTGACCGTGGCGCTGGGCTGCACCTTCCTGTACTTCCAGGCCGAGGAGTACATGCACGCCTACAAGGAGCTCAACCTGACCCTGGGCTCGGGCATCTACGGCTCGACCTTCTTCATGCTCACCGGCTTCCACGGCGCGCACGTGCTGCTGGGCACGATCATGCTGCTGGTGATGCTGCTGCGGATCAGCCGCGGCCACTTCAGCCGCGACAACCACTTCGCCTTCGAAGCGGCGGCGTGGTACTGGCACTTCGTCGACGTGGTGTGGCTGGCGCTGTTCCTGTTCGTCTATGTGCTTTGACTGCTGGGAATAGGGAATCGGGAATGGGGAATCGCAAGCGCGGCTTTCGCTTGCGCTCCCGCTTTGCCGATTCTCTTTTCCCGATTCCCCATTCCCGGTTTCTCAGCGGCCAAGTCCGTGAGGCTTGATCACTCCCGTGTAGATGCCCAGGATCACCAGCAGGATCAGGCACACCGATAGGCCGATGCGCCAGGTCAACGCGTTCACCGTGCGCTTGCTCTGGCCGCGGTCCACCAACAGGTAGTACAGGCCGGCGCCCAGGTTCCACAGGATGAGCAGCAGGAACGCGACGATCAGCAAAGTCTTCAGCGAGTCGTTCATGGGCGTCTCGGCGCATGGTGTGTCCGCATTATGACCCTCGCCGCTGCCTCGCGCGTGGGCGCGCGCCGGCGCATGCCGCTGTGGCTGGGTTGGAGCGTCGCGCTGGCGGTGGCGCTGTGCTTTTGCATGCTCGGCCGCTGGCAGTTGCAGCGCATGCACGAGAAGCAGGCCTTGCTGGCGCAGGCGGCGCATGTGCGCGATCGTCCGCAGACGCTGGCCGATGCGCTGCGTGCGACGCCGCCAGGCCAGTTGCGCTGGGTGCATGGCGCTGGCCGCTTCCTGCCCGGGCAGATCCTGCTCGACAATCAGCTGCGGCAGGGCCGCAGCGGGGTCAAGGTGTACCAGCCGTTCCTGGCCGACGGCGTCGCCGCGCCGCTGCTGGTGGAACTGGGCTGGTTGCCGCTGCCGGCCGACCGCGCGCTGCCGGAACCGGCGCCGTTGCAGGGCCGCTACACGCTGGTCGGCCTGCTCGGGCCGCCACCGTCGCATGGATTGACCCTGGGCCCGGCGCTGGTCGCGGCACCGTCGCCGCAGCGCTGGCTGGCGATGCGCATCGAGCCGGCGGCGATCGGCGAGGCGCTCGGCCGCCGCGACATTTTGTCGCAGGTGCTGCGCCTGGATCCGGCCCTGCCGCTGGGCTATCCGCGCGACCTGGACCTGCTGCCGAACACGCTGCCGCCCGAGCGCCACTTGGGTTACGCGGTGCAATGGTTCGGCCTGGCGCTGGCGGTGCTGGTCACCGCGGCGCTGCTCAGCTGGCGTGCGCGCAGGGGACGGGGCGGGCGCTGAGCGCGCGCGCATGAGAAAATCCCCGGCATGAATGCTCCCACCCCGGCCCCGCGCCCGGCGGCCGCACGCGGCCGCTGGCCGCTGATCGTGTTGTTCGTCCTGTTCTTCGGCTCGATGCTGGTCGCCGGCGCGTTGCGCTTTTCCGGCTGGCAGCCGGCCGCCAGCCGTAACCACGGCGAACTGCTGCAGCCGCCGGCCGACCTGCGCGCGCTGCAGCCGCGGCTGGCCGACGGCCGCGTCTACGCCTGGGAGCCGCAGCGGCGGCTGTGGCGCATCGCGCTGGCGCCGCCGGCGGACTGCGGCAGCGCCTGCGAGGCGCTGGCGCGCGATCTGGACAAGGTCTGGCAGCTGTTCGGCCACGATGCCGACCACGTGCAGATCCTGTGGATCGGCACCCCGCCGGCCGCCGCCCAGGCCCTGCCGCAGGTGCAGGCGCTGCGCGCGGATCCGGCGCTGCTGGCGGCGCTGCCGCGGGTGCGCGATGCGGCCGGGGTGCCGGTCTACGTCATCGATCCGAACGGTTTCGTGGTGCTGCGCTATGCCCCCGGGTTCGACCCGGCCGGGTTGCGCGCGGACCTGGCGAAACTGCTGAAACTCCTGTGAGCCGCTTCCTATGACCTTGTTCGCGCGCCCGGCGCTGTTCCGGCATTTCCACCGCATGGCCTGGCTGGCGGCGCTGTTCACCGCCAGCACCATCATGTTCGGCTCGTTCGTGCGCCTGTCCGATGCGGGCATGAGCTGCCCGGACTGGCCGACCTGCTACGGGCGCATCACCTGGCCGCAGACCAGTGCCGAAGCCGATACCCACGCCGCCAGCAAGATCCGGCCGCTGGAGACGCACAAGGCGTGGCGCGAGCAGATCCACCGCTTCCTGGCCGGTGCGCTGGGCGTGGAAGTGCTGGTGCTGTCGCTGCTGGCGGCGCGGCGGCGCCGGCTCGGCATCGCCCAGATCGTCACGGCGGCGGCGCTGGTGGCGCTGTCGATCCCGCTGTACATGTCCGGCTGGCCGGGGCTGGCGATGCTGGTGGCGGTCGGCGGCGAGGCGATCCTGCTGCTGGCGGCGCTGCGCTGGTCCAACGACGACCTGGCCCGTGCCGCGGTGCTGACCCTGTCGGTGGTGATCTTCCAGGCCCTGCTGGGCATGTGGACGGTGACCCTGCTGCTCAAGCCGATCGTGGTGATGGGGCATCTGCTGGGCGGCCTGCTGATGTTCTCGCTGCTGGTGTGGATGGCCTGGCGCGCCACCCATCTGCCGATCACCCTGGCCGATGCGCCGCGCCTGAAGTGGCTGCTGCGCCTGGGCGTGGCGGTGCTGGTGCTGCAGATCGCCCTGGGCGGCTGGGTCAGCGCCAACTACGCGGCGTTGGCCTGCGGCGGCGGCAGCTGGTCGGCCGACAACTTCCCGCGCTGCGTCAGCCAGTGGTGGCCGCCGCACGATTTCCGCGAGGGCTTCACCCTGTGGCGCGGCATCGGCGTGGACTACGAAGGCGGCGTGCTCGACGGCGCGGCGCGCATCGCCATCCAGATGGCGCACCGGATGATGGCGATGGTAGTGGCGGCCTACCTGCTGTGGCTGAGCTGGCGCCTGAGCCGCACGCCGGGCATGCGCGGCTGGGCGGCAGCGCTGGCGCTGCTGCTGGTCGCGCAGGTGTGCCTGGGCATCCTCAACGTCAAGCTGGCGCTGCCGTTGCCGGTGGCGGTGCTGCACAACGCCGGCGCGGTGGCGCTGCTGTTCGTGCTGGTGTCGTTGCTGGCGCGCTTGCGGGCGCCGCAATGAGCGCGCACCGCGTCCACTGGCGCGACTACTGGGACCTGACCAAGCCCAAGGTGGTGGCGCTGATCGTGTTCACCGCCCTGGTCGGCATGTGCCTGGCGATCCCGGGGCTGCCGACCTGGGCGCAGGTGCGCACCGGCCTGCTCGGCTTCTTCGGCATCTGGCTGGCGGCCTCGGCGGCGGCGGCGATCAACCAGTTGCTGGACGCGCGCATCGACGCGCAGATGGCACGCACCTCCTGGCGCCCGCTGGTGGTGGGCAAGGTGCTGCCGTGGCAGGTGCTGCTGTTCGCCACCCTGCTGACGGCGCTGTCGATGACCGTGCTGGTGGTGTGGGTCAACGGGATAACCGCGGTGCTGACCTTCGCCTCGCTGATCGGCTATGCGGTGATCTACACGGTGTTCCTCAAGCGCACCACGCCGCAGAACATCGTCATCGGCGGCCTGGCCGGCGCGGCGCCGCCGCTGCTGGGCTGGGCCGCGATCACCGGCATGCAGGGCCAGTGGGACTGGGCCTATGCCTCGCTGTTGGTGCTGATCATCTTCGTGTGGACGCCGCCGCACTTCTGGGCATTGGCGATCTTCCGCCGCGCCGACTACGCCAAGGCCTCGATCCCGATGCTGCCGGTCACCCATGGCGTGGCGCATACCCGCCGGCAGATCCTGGTGTACACGGTGCTGCTGGTGGTGGTGACGCTGCTGCCGGTGGCGGTGGGCATGAGCGGGGTGTTCTACCTCGGCGGCACCCTGGTGCTGGACGCGGTGTTCCTCTGGTACGCCTGGCGCATGCTCGACCCGCCGGACGAGATGTTCTCGATGCGCATGTTCGGCTACTCCATCGTGTACCTGATGGCGCTGTTCGCGTTCCTCCTGATCGATCACTGGATCGCCTGAACGGGTCGTTCAGTTTTCCGCTCAAGTGTTGCCGGTCGCGGTCGTTACCGGGCAAACGACCAAAATCGGCAAAGCCGCGGAGACATCCATGTGGGGCAAGAGCAAGAGCAAGCAAGACGCGGCGAAGCTGCAGGCACTGACTGAGCGCCTGCGCGAGGCCGAGGCCGAGCGTGACCGCGCCCGTGCGCAGGCCGACAGTGCCCTCGCCAATCTGGACGACATGCGCGTCCGTTTCGACCTGGTCACCAAGGCGACCACCGACGGCCTGTGGGAAATGCGTGTGATCGCCGGCGATCCGATCAACCCCGCCAACGAATTCTGGTGGTCCTCGCAGTTCCGCGCGATGCTGGGCTTCTCCTCCGAGCTCGACTTCCCCAACGTGCTCGACAGTTGGGCCTCGCGCTTGCATCCGGACGACAAGCAGGCCACGCTGGACGCGTTCGCCAAGCACCTGGGCGACCGCAGCGGCCAGACCCCGTACGACGTGGACTACCGCCTGCAGCTGAAGAACGGCCAGTACCGCTGGTTCCGCGCGATCGGTACCACCCAGCGCGACGCCCAGGGCTTACCGCTGCGGGTGGCCGGCGCGCTCACCGACATCACCGAGCGGCGCGAGCGCGAGGCGTTCCTGGACATCGTGCTGACGCGCTTCGAGCTGGGCCAGCAGATGCTCAACGACGGCCTGTGGGACATGAGCGTGACCGCCGGCGATCCGATCAATCCGGCCAACGAGTTCTGGTGGTCGCCGCAGTTCCGCGCGTTGCTGGGCTTCGCCTCCGAGGCCGAGTTCCCCAACGTGCTCGACAGTTGGTCCTCGCGCCTGCATCCGGAGGACGCGGAATTCGCGCTCAATGCCTTCGCGTCGCATATCAACGACCGCACCGGCCGGACCGGCTTCGACATTCAGTATCGGATCAAGCTGAAGAGCGGTGAGTACCGCTGGGTCCACGCGCGCGGCCTGACCAAGCGCGCCGCCGACGGCACCCCGCTGCGTGCGGTCGGCGCGTTGCTGGACATCCATGCCACGCGTCAGCTCGGCGAGGCGGCGCACACGCTGCAGACCGCGGCCGCGGAGATGGTCGAGGACAACAACGATCTGGCCCGGCGTACCGAGCAGCAGGCCGCGGCGCTGGAAGAGGCGGCCAGCTCGATGGAGGAGATCACCGGCACCGTGCAGCGCAACGTCGAGCACGTCGGTCACGCCAACCGCCTGGTGGATGGTGCCAGCGACGTCGCCCAGCGCGGTGGCGAGGTGGTGCGCGACGTGGTGCAGACCATGGCCGGCATCGAGAGCGCCTCACGCAAGATCGCCGACATCATCAGCGTGATCGACGGCATCGCCTTCCAGACCAACATCCTGGCGCTGAACGCGGCGGTGGAAGCGGCGCGTGCGGGCGAGCAGGGCCGTGGTTTCGCCGTGGTCGCCACCGAAGTGCGCAGCCTGGCGCAGCGCTGCGCCGATGCGGCCAAGGAAGTGCGCGGCCTGATCGCCAGCTCCAGCGAGCAGGTCGATCGCGGTTCGGCGCTGGTCGCACGCGCCGGTGCCACCATGGAAGAACTGCTCGGCTCGGTGCGCGAGGTGCAGCGCATTATGACCGACATCGCCGGCGCCAGCCGCGAGCAGAGTGCCGGCATCGGCCAGGTCAACCAGATCGTGGTGCAGATGGACACCGCCACGCAGCAGAACGCGGCGCTGGTCGAAAAGATGGCCGAAGCGGCGCGCGCGCTGGAAAACCAGGCCAGCGGCCTGAACGCGCATACCGCCAAGGAGCAGCAGCGCGCGGCCAACCAGGCGGCGCCGGTGCGCGTGGCGGCCTGATCGGGAGCGGCCCAGCCCACGGCGCGTCTGCCGCGTCGTGGGCGTGTGGGGGGCTGTCGTGTCCTGCGACGCGGCAGATCCGCCGGGTCGGGAGCAGGTAGCTGTGCAGGCACCGGCGGTCGCCGCCGGCGCAGTGCCCTGCCGTGGTGCGTGACGCGCCTCTCGCGCTCACCCCAGCCAATGCTGGCAGCCGTCGCCCTCCTGGCTGCCGCAGCTTTGCTGCATCTTGTGCTGCAGCCGCGCGAGCACCGCGCTGCCGTCGTGGCCCTTGCTCCAGGCCTGCAGGGTCTTGGCCAGGGTGTCGAAACGCTGCCGGGTCCGCTGGTGATAGCCGTCGGGCTGGCCGGCCAATTCTCCGATCACCTGGCCGGCGGCCGCCTCGATCGCGGCCGGATTGTCCGGCTGCAGCCGGACCAGCCCATCGACATAGAGCACGCCCCACTGCACGCGGGTGGCCGGGCCCTGCGCGCTCTCGTAGGCCTTCTTCAGCCAGAACAGCGCCGTCTGCTTGTCGCCGCGCGCCTCGGCCAGACTGGCCAGTTCCGGCATGTAGTAATACGGCGTCTTGCTGCGCTGGAGTTCGGCGAGCAGCAGTTGCTCGGCGCCGGCGCTGTCGCCGGCGGCGTCCAGCAGGCCGGCGGCGCTGCTGATCGTGGACTGGCGTTCGTAGTCGGTCCTGGCGGCCTGCTCGGCCCAGTGCACGCGCTGCTGCACCTTGGCGACCACCGCCGGCGGCAGCGGCGGATGCGGACCGTCGCCGGCCTCGGCCGGCTGGCCTTGCGCCAAGCGTGCCAGGGCGATGTCCGCGGCGGCGGTGTCCAGGCGATCGCTGATCGGCAGGCTGCTGTCGGCGTAGACCTGGTCCAGCGCATGGGTCAGCGCGGCCGACAGCGTGCTGCGCTCGGCGGCGTCGCTGGCCGCGGCCTGCACCAGCTCGCGCGCCGCATAGGTCAGCGTGCTGCGGTTGGCGCGCACCTCGGCCGGGTCGGCCAGCACCGCCTGCAGCAGCTCGCGGTCGGCGGCGCGTTGCTTGGCATCCACCTTGGCAGCCTTGGCCGGATCCTGCGCGGCCAGCGCCAGCAACGCGAAACGGCGCTGCAAGGCCGGCTGCGGCGCGGCCGCGGCAAGGCGCGTGAGCACGTCGGCCGCCTGACCCGGCTTGACCAGTTGCGCCGCATCCACCGCCCAGCCGTATTCGCCGAGCAGGGTCCAGTCGTCGGCGCTGAGCGTGGCCGGCGCCTTCAGCGCTTGTTGCAGCAACTGCGCCGAGGTGGTGGTGCGGGTCGCGGCCACGCGCAGGGCCTCGGCCAGGCGCACGGTATCGCTGTCCCCGGCCAGGCGGGTGATCTCGCTGCGGTCCGGGCGCAGCACGATGATGGTCGGATAGCCCTTGACGCCGAAGCGCTCGCCCCAGGCCTGCGCGCCTTCCGAATCGCCGTCCAGGTGCACCGCGACGAAGGCGCGGGTGCGGGCGATGAACGCCGGGTCCTTGAACAGCGTGGCCTTGAGCCGATTGCAGGGCGGGCACCGGGCCGCGCCCCAGTACAGCAGCACCGGCTTGTCGTGTTCGCGCGCTTCGGCGAAGGCGTCGTCGACGTCGCCCTCGCGCCAGGCGATGCCGGCGCTGTCGGCGGCAGGCGCCGCTGGGGCGGCCTTGGGCGCGGCCGGCGCGGGCGGTTGCTGGCAGGCACTCAGCGCCAGCAGCGCGGCCAGGCTGGCGGAGATCGTCGCGGAACGGCGGAACATGCGGCTCATGGGGGCACCGGGAGGGGAGGGAGACACGGCGCCGGCCGTGCCGGCCGTCTACTGTACGCAGCCGTTGCCGTCATCGCTCATGCCGGCTGCGCATCTGCATATGCCGCCCGTGCAGGTGCTGCGCGGCGCATGACACGCACTTGCGGCCCGCGTCGGCGCGGCGTGCCGGCCGGCGCCCGCGGCCGCCCCTTGCCGTTCGCCGCTAGCCGGTCGCTTCTGCCTTCGCCGCGCGCGCGTAGCGTTGCGCGATCACCGCGCAGACGATCAGCTGGATCTGGTGGTAGATCATCACCGGCAACACGATCGCGCCGAGGCTGCCGCTGGCGAACAGGACCTTGGCCATCGGCACGCCGGTGGCCAGGCTCTTCTTCGAGCCGCAGAACACGATCGGAATCTCGTCCTCGCGGGAAAAACCCAGGCGCCGTGCGCCGAAGGTGATCAACGCCATCGCCAGCGCCAGCAGCACCGCGCCGACCACGGCGACGCCGAGCAGCGCCGGCAGCGGCGTCTTGCGCCACAGGCCTTCGACCACCGCGGCGCTGAACGCGGTGTACACCACCAGCAGGATGGTGCTCTGGTCGGTGTAGCGCAGCACCGCGCGGCGGCGCTCGACCCAGCCGCCGATCCAGCGCTGCAGCAGATGGCCGGCGACGAACGGCACCAGCAGCTGCAGCATGATCTTGCCCATCGCCTCCAGCGGATTGGACATGGCGTTCTGCGCGTCGGTCAGCACGCCCATCAGCAGCGGCGTCAGGAACACCCCGAGCAGGCTCGACAGCGAGGCGCTGCACACCGCCGCCGGCACGTTGCCGCCGGCCATCGAGGTGAAGGCGATCGACGACTGCACCGTGGACGGCAGCGTGCACAGGAACAGCACACCGATGTACAGGTCCGGGGTCAGCAGCCAGTGCGACAGCGGCTTGAACAGCAGGCCCAGCAGCGGGAACAGGATGAAGGTGGCGGCGAAGATGGTCAGGTGCAGGCGCCAGTGCAATGCGCCGGCGACGATGGCCGCGCGCGACAGCCGCGCGCCATGCAGGAAGAACAGCGCGGCGATCGCCAGATCGGTGACCACGTCCATCACCGACGCCGCGCGCCCCTGCACCGGCAGCAGCGAGGCCAGCAGCACCGTGCACAGCAGCGCCAGGGTGAAGGGTTCGATGCGCAGGCGCGCAAGCCAGGACTTGATCATCGGGGAAGGTCGAGCGGGGGGGAGTCGTGCATTTTAGAAAGCATGGCGCCCGCACGCGAATCCGGACGCACGGCGTAGACAACTCGCAGACATGTTGCGGTGTCGGTCGTTTCCGGCGGATGCGCGCATCGGTGGCTTGCTAGATTGCCTTTGCCCGTCCGAGTGGGGGAGCGCGTCGGGCACGATGGCGCGCCACGCGTGCGCCATCGCCTCCCGCTTCTCCAGGGATCAGGAGCACGCACATGCAATACGATCAGTACCAGACCGTGTTTGCGCTTTCGAGCTTGGCCAATTGGGTGGGGACGCGGACCGGAATCGCCCCAGCACTGCAGTCCGATTATCAGCGCATGTTGCTGGACACCCTGAAGTCGGCGCCAGCGCAGCAGAAGATCGGGACCTGGGAACTGGTCTGGGGGCCGCAGGTGTGGCAGGGGCAACACTCCGATCTTTCTGACAATGCAATGTTCGTCGCCAAGTGCGCGGACATGCCTGGCTTTTCGACCGCCGTCTATGTGGTGGCGATCTGCGCCACCAACCCGAAGTCTCCCTACGATTGGTTGGTCGAGGATTTCGATGTCGCTTCGGTGGTCGACTTCGCCACCTACGATCCTTTGGCAAGCGCTGCGCCGACAAGGGCATCCAAGCCGATCCCGCAGGATGCCGCGGTCATCTCGATGGGCACGGCACTGGGCGTATGGCATCTGCTCACTATGGTGAGTCCAGACACTGCCATGGCGCCAAAGACGACCTTGTGCAGCTTCCTGCAGAGCAACGCGAGCAACGATGCCACGGTGATCTTCGTCGGGCACAGCCTCGGTGGCGCGTTGTCGCCGACCACCGCGGCCTGGCTCAAGCAGGCGGGCAAGCTCGATGGATACAACGCGGTGTACTGCTATCCCACCGCAGGAGCTACGCCAGGTAACGCTGCGTTCGCCAGTCTCTACGCGCAGCTGTTACCGCCCACGCCGGCCAACGGTTACCAGGCATGGAACCGCGATATGTGGAATACCCTGGACGCGGTGCCGCACGCGTGGGTCATTGCCATGCTTCGGCAGATCAAGACGCTCTACGACAACAAGCCCATCTCGGATGTCGATCTGGCGGTGAATGCAGCCATCGTGCAAGCATGGGCGTCGGGTGTGGCCTACACGCAGATTGCCAATCAGCCGCTGGCCGGAACGCCGAGCGGTAGTCCTCCGACCGACCTGAAGACGTTCCTGCAGCAGGTGGCGTTCCAGCACACCAAGGCTTACGAGGCGCTGATCGCGAACTGGCTGCAGCCGGTATTTCCGCCCGGTGCCACGCCGCAGACGCTGCCGCTGGATGCAGATGCGCTGCTGGATGCGCTGGTCGCGCGTATCGAAGCCAAGGGGGCGGAGTGGGAGACGCTGGAGGCGGACGCGATAGCGGCGTTGGCGCGCGCAGAAACGTCGGCATAGTTCTGACGGGGTGGGGTCAGAGCTGGCGGTCCGGCATACGGATCGCCGCCATTTCGGACGTCCGTGCGCATTGGGTCAATGCAGCCCCGCACGCGCCTTCAACAGTTCCCGCAGTTCGTACTTGTCGGTCTCGTCCAACCCTTGCGCGCGCTGCTTGGCCTGCAGTTCGTCCAGGCGCTGCTGCAGGGTCTGCTTTTCCAGCTGCACGACCACGTCGTGCAGTTCCTGGCGCCAGCTGGCGGTCTCGCCGGCGATCTCCTGCACCGCCAGCTTCTGCAGCGCGGCCAGTTCCTCGCGTTCGTGGAAGTGTTCGAGCAGGGCGCCGGTGGTGATCTCCGGGCGCGCATGCACGATCTGCAGCAGTTCGATCATCAGCTCGATGCCGGGCAGGCGCAGGCCGGCGAACGGGTAGGGCGGCGGCAGGTCCAGCGCCAGCGAGGGCGCCTGCAGCAGGCGCACGATCGCCTCGCGGACCAGGCTGCGCTTGTGCGCCGGGCGCGGCGCGCGCGGCGGCGGCCGGCTCGCCGCGGCCGTGGCGACTGCCGGTGCGGCGGCGCCGATGCCGGTGAGTTCGGCCAGGCGCTGGCGCATCAGGTCGCCGAAGGCGCCGTCGGGAATCTGCGCCAGCATCGGCCGCGCGCGTTCGGCCAGGCGGGCCTTGCCGTCGAGCGTGCCGAGGTTGATCTCGCGCGAGAGTTCGTCGAAGAAGAACTGCGACAGCGGCGTGGCCTGGACCAGTCGCGCGTCGAAGGCCGCGGCGCCTTCCTTGCGCACGATGGTGTCCGGATCCTCGCCATCGGGCAGGAACAGGAAGAACGCCTGACGCCCGTCCTTCATCCGCGGCAGCACCGATTCCAGCGCCTTCCAGCCGGCGCGGCGGCCGGCGGCGTCGCCGTCGAAGCAGAAGAACACGTCCGGCGCGTTGCGGAACAGCAGCTCGGCATGGTCCGGCGTGGTCGCGGTGCCCAGCGTCGCCACCGCCTGGGTGACGCCGAACTGGAACAGCGAGACCACGTCCATGTAGCCCTCGACCACGATCAGCCGCTCGATCTTCTGGTTGGCCTGGCGCACCTGCCACAGGCCGTACAGTTCGCGGCCCTTGTGGAACAGCGCGGTCTCCGGCGAGTTCAGGTACTTGGGGCCGTCGTCCTTGTCGAGCACGCGGCCGCCGAAGGCGATGACCCGGCCGCGGCGGTCGAAGATCGGGAACATCACCCGGTCGCGGAACTTGTCGTAGACGTGGCCGCGGTCGTTCTTGGAGAACAGCCCGGCGCGGTCGAGCAGCTTGAGCCGGCGTTCGTCGGTGCCCAGCGCGTCCTTGAGCGCGCTGTAGCCGTCCGGGGCGTAGCCGATCTGGAAGCGCGCGCGGTTCTCCGCGTCCACGCCGCGGCCGTCCAGGTAGGCGCGCGCCTTCTCGCTGCCGTCGAACTGGCGCTGGAAGAACTTGGCCGCCGCTTCCAGCGCAGAGTACAGGTCGCGGTGGTCGTCGCCGGCGGCCTGCGCCGCGCCACGCTGCTGGGCGTCGCGCGGGATCTCCATGCCGGCGCGCTTGGCCAGCTCGTCGACCGCGTCGAGGAATTCGAGGCGGTCGTAATTCATCAGGAAGCTGATCGCGGTGCCGTGCGCGCCGCAGCCGAAGCAGTGGTAGAACTGCTTGGTTGGCGACACCGTGAACGAGGCCGAGCGTTCGTCGTGGAACGGGCAGCGCGCCGCGTACTCCTTGCCCTGACGCTTCAGCGGCACGCGCGTGCCGATCACCTCGACGATGTCGGTGCGTGCGAGCAGGTCGTCGATGAATGCGTCGGGGATGCGGGCCATCCGCATAGGATGCCATGCGCATGCGCCGTCACGCTGGCCGCGCGGCCTGCGCGTGGTTCAGCGCCGTGCGGTCAGGGCGCCGGCGGTGCCTGCGCAGCGCTGCGCGGGTCGATCCCGGCCGCGACGAGCTTGCTGTGCGAGCGCAGGCGCTCGTCGATCACCGCGGTGATCAGCGCGCCGACGAAGAACACCACCGTGGCGTAGTAGATCCACACCAGCAGGATCACCAGCGCGCCCATCGAGCCGTAGGCGCTGCCGGGCGCGGCGGTGGCGATGTACAGGCCGATCGCGTAGCGCCCGGCCACGAACAGGCAGGCGGTGATCGCGCCGCCGATGATCGCCTGGCGCCATTCCACGCGGCGGTCGGGCAGGTAGTGGTAGAGCACGGCGAAGGCCAGCACGTAGATCGCCAGGGTCGAGACGTAGCCGACCGCCGGCAGCACCGACGGCATCCGCGCGAACACCACCTGCAGCACGGTGGTCAGGATCATCGAGATCAGCAGCAGGAAGCCCAGCGCGAATACCACGCCGAAGGAGAACACGCGCTTCTTCAGCCAGGCCATGAGGCCGTCCAGGCGCTGCTTGTCGGTGCGGAAGATCAGGTTCAGCGCGTTCTGCAACTGCGCGAACACCGCGGTGGCGCCGACGAACAGCAACAGGGTGCTCCACAGCCCCGCCAGCGAGCCCACGCTGGGCTGGTTCTTGGCGTTGTCGATCACCGTCTGCGCGACCTCGCGCGCGCCGTGCCCGGCCAGTTGCCCGATCTGCGCGATCAACGCCTCCTGCGCCTGCGGATACAGCGAGGCGGTGAGCCACAGCAGCAGCACCAGCAGCGGCGCCAGCGACAGCAGCGCGTAGAACGACAGCGACGCCGCCTGGGTCATCACGTCGATCTCGACGAAGCGCCGCACCAGCGCGGCCGGCAGGCTCTGCTGCAGGCGGTCGAGATGTTTGTGCAGGCGATCGGACGACAGGGGCATGGACATGGGCGCGGGACCTTCGGCGCGCGGCGTCGCAACGCCGGTCCCGCACTGCGCGCAGAAGGGGGCGCGGGCTTGCCGGCGTTGTAGCAGCCCGTCGCCGAAAGGCGGGTGAAGCCCGCCGCGCGCGCTAACGCATCGGTGCGGTCAGCCGGCCAACTGCTGCTTGACCAGCACCGAGACCTGGCCCATGTCGGCCTTGCCCGCGAGCATCGGCTTGAGCACGGCCATCAGCTTGCCCATGTCGGCCGGGCTGGCGGCGCCGGTCTGCGCCTTCGCCGCCTGGATCGCGGCGACGATCTCGGCCTCGCCCATCTTGCTCGGCAGGTAGCGCTCGATCACCACGATCTCCTCGCGCTCCACCTGGGCCAGGTCGTCGCGGCCGGCGGCCTCGTACTGGCTCACCGAGTCCTTGCGCTGCTTGACCATCTTGTCCATCACCGCGATCACTGCGGCGTCGTCCATCTCCACGCGCTCGTCCACTTCCTTCTGCTTGATGGCGGCGTTGATCAGCCGGATCACGCCCAGGCTGTGCTTGTCGCCGGACTTCATCGCGGCCTTCATGTCGTCGGTGAGCTGCTGCTTGAGGGTCATGAGGGGCTCCACAGGGAAGAGAAAAGGGGAAGGGCATTCTAGGCAAGCGCGCTGGCGCAGGCCGTGGCCGAGGCGGCACGCGGGTGCCGAGGGACAGGGATGGGACCGATGCCCGCGCGGGGCGGAGCGCCTGGCCAAGGCGGAAGATGCACAAAAAGCCGGCGACGCTTGCGCGTGCCGGCTTCGTGGGCTTACCGTAGCGGATGCCGAAACCGGCACATCCCGCTACCGCAGGCTGCGATCCTCAGTACAGACGCTGGCGCTTGGTGACGTCGCGCGAGGTGCGACGCAGCTGGCGCTTCACCGCGGCAGCGGCCTTGCGCTTGCGTTCCTGGGTCGGCTTTTCGTAGAACTCGCGCTTGCGGGTTTCGGCCAGCACGCCGGCCTTTTCGCAGGTGCGCTTGAAGCGACGGAGCGCAAACTCGAAGGGCTCGTTCTCGCGGACTTTAACGCTGGGCATGGAATCTCCGGGACACAATGGTGACCGGGTCAGGCCCGGCGAGCCGCACATTATAGCGACAGATTTCGCGGCTGCAAGCACCCCGTTTGGCCTGCCGCCGATTCGGCCGCACAATGCACCCCATGAACGTGCTCGGCATCGAATCCAGTTGCGACGAAACCGGCGTCGCCGTCTACGACACCACCCGCTCCGGGGCGGCCGCGCTGCGTGCGCATGCGCTGTACAGCCAGATCGCCCTGCACGCCGAGTACGGCGGGGTGGTGCCGGAGCTGGCCAGCCGCGACCACGTGCGCAAGCTGCTGCCGCTGATCCGCCAGACCCTGGCCGAGGCCGGCCTGCGGGTGCGCGACCTGGACGGGGTGGCCTACACCGCCGGCCCGGGCCTGGTCGGCGCGCTGCTGGTCGGTGCGGGCGTGGCCCGGGCCCTGGCCTGGGCGCTGGAGGTGCCGGCGATCGGCGTGCACCACATGGAAGGCCACCTGCTGGCGCCGTTGATGGAGGATCCGGACCCGGTGCACGGCGCGCCGGCGCCGCCATTCGTGGCGCTGCTGGTCTCCGGCGGCCACACCCAGTTGATCGCGGTGGAGGCCATCGGCCGCTACCGCCTGCTCGGCGAGACCCTGGACGACGCCGCCGGCGAGGCGTTCGACAAGACCGCCAAGCTGATGGGGCTGCCGTATCCGGGCGGCCCGCAACTGGCGGCGCTGGCCACGCAGGGCACCTCGGGCCGGTTTCGCTTCGCGCGGCCGATGACCGACCGGCCCGGCCTGGATTTCAGTTTTTCCGGGCTCAAGACCCAGGTGCTGCTGGCCTGGCGCGACAGCGACCAGTCCGACGCGGTGCGCGCCGACATCGCCCGCGGCTTCGAGGACGCGGTGGTGGACACGCTGGCGATCAAGTGCGAGCGCGCGCTGGAGGCGGCCGGCAGCGACACCATCGTGGTCGCCGGCGGCGTCGGCGCCAATCTGCGCCTGCGCGCCAAGCTGCAGGCGATGGCGCAGGCCCGCGGCGGCCGTGCCTGCTTCCCGCGCCCGGCGCTGTGCACCGACAACGGCGCGATGATCGCCTTCGCTGGCGCCCTGCGCCTGCAGGCCGGCCTGCACGACACCGCGTCCGCGGTGCAGGTGACGCCGCGCTGGGACATGGCGGACTTGCCGCCATTGGCGGCAAGTCGGGAATCGGGAATGGAGAATCGGGAATCGTGAGCGGCTCACGCGCCGCTTTTGCCTCTTCTCTTACCATTCCCCACTCCCTATTCCCCATTCCCCGCTCCCCATGGATAAAGTCTTCATCGAAGGTCTGGAAATCGACGCGCTGATCGGCATCTACGATTGGGAGCGGCGGATCCGGCAGACGCTGCGCTTCGATCTGGAAATGGGCTTCGACAACCGCAAGCCCGCGGCCAGCGACGACATCGCCGACACGCTCAACTACAAGGCGGTGAGCAAGCGCCTGGTGGAACTGGTCGAGCAGTCCGGCTACGGGCTGGTCGAGACGCTGGCCGAGCGCTGCGCGGAAGCGGTGCTGCAAGAATTCGACGTGCATTGGCTGCGGCTGAAGCTGAGCAAGCCGGGCGCGGTGCGCGGAGCGCAGGCAGTGGGGGTCATCATCGAGCGCAGCCGCGCATGAGCACGCAGGCTTCGCTGCCGTTCGCCAGCGCCGCGCCGGCGGCGCTGCCCGGCGCACGTTTCTTCGCCGACCTGCAGCACACCCTGGCACCGTATCCCTGGGCCTACGACGTGATGGTGATTGTGGCGCTGCTGCTGGCGGCGTGGCTGGCCAACTGGGTGACCAAGCGCATCCTGCTGCGCGGGCTGCGGCGGGCGCTGCGCGCCACCGTGCTCAGCGACAAGGAAGTGAAGCTGAGCGTGATCCCGCGCCTGGCCAACGTCATCCCGGCGCTGGTGCTGTCGCTGGGCATCGGCGCGGTGCCGCACCTGCCGGCGGCGATGGTCAGCGTGGTGCGCAACGTCTGCGCCGCCTTCATCGTGCTGACCGTGGCGCTGGCCCTGTCGCGGGTGCTGGATCTGCTCAACCACGTCTACGAGCGGCGCCCGGACGCGCACAACAAGCCGATCAAGGGCTACATGCAGTTGCTCAAGATCGTGCTCGGCGTGGTCGCGGCGGTGCTGATGGTGTCGGTGCTGGTCGACAAGTCGCCGGTGATCCTGCTGTCGGGCGTGGGCGCGATGATGGCGGTGCTGATCCTGGTGTTCCAGGACACCCTGCTGTCGCTGGTGGCCAGCGTCACCATCAGTTCCAACGACATGGTCCGCGTCGGCGACTGGATCGAGATGCCGCAGCAGAACGCCGACGGCGACGTGATCGACATCGCGCTGCATACGGTCAAGGTCCAGAACTGGGACAAGACCATCACCACCATCCCGACCAAGAAGCTGATCAGCGACTCGTTCAAGAACTGGCGCGGGATGAGCGAGGCCGGCGGGCGCCGGATCAAGCGCGCGCTGTACCTGGACCAGCACAGCGTGCGCTTCCTCGACGCTGCCGAGATCGAGCAGATGCGGCAGTTGACCGTGCTGCGCGAGTACATCGACCGCAAGCGCGACGAACTCGGCGCCTGGAACGGGGCGCTGGCCGAACGTGGGGTAGCGCCGATCAACGGCCGCCGGATCACCAACCTCGGCACCTTCCGCGTCTACGTCGAGCACTATCTGCGCGCCAGCCCGCACGTGCGCCAGGACATGACCCTGCTGGTGCGGCAACTGGAACCCGGCGCCAACGGCCTGCCGCTGGAGCTGTACTGCTTCGCCAACGACACCCGCTGGGCGATGTACGAGCAGATCCAGGCGGACCTGTTCGATCACCTGCTGGCGATCCTGCCCAATTTCGACCTGCGCGTGTTCCAGGCCTCCAGCGACGCGATGTTCATGGACAGCGCACGGATCCGCCGCGCCCCGGACGCCGTGCCGCCGCCGGCGGCTTGACGGCTGTCACGTCTGCGGGCATGTTGCGGGACAACATGCCGGCGCCTCTCGCCGCCGGCCCGCAGCAACAAGGGGCGCGATGGACTGGAGCAAGTACCGCACGGCCACCTTCGACGAGCTGATCCAGTCCGACGGGCAGCCACGTCCGGCCGCACGCCGGGTCATCGAGTACCTGTCCAGCCTCAGTGGACGCGAATTGTCCGAACGCCAGCTCGCCGCCGACGTCGCCGCGCGGGTCATGGGCATCACCTTCACCGTCTACTCCGACGGCCGCAACGTCGACCGCACGCTGCCGTTCGACCTGATCCCGCGGGTGATCCCGCTGCACGAATGGCAGCGCACCGAGGCCGGGCTGAAGCAGCGCATGCGTGCGCTCAACCTGTTCATCGGCGACATCTACGGCGCCCAGCGCATCGTCAAGGACAAGGTGTTCCCGGCGATGCTGCTGGAGCACTCGGTGAACTTCCGCCCGCAGTGCGTGGGCATCACCCCGGCGCTGGGGGTGTGGGCGCACGTGTGCGGCTCGGACCTGGTGCGCGACGCCGACGGCACGCTGTACGCGCTGGAGGACAATCTGCGCATCCCCAGCGGCGTGTCGTACATGCTCGAGAACCGCATGGTCGCCAAGCGGGTGTTCCCGGAACTGTTCGAGACCAGCGCGATCCTGCCGGTGGACGATTACCCGGCGCAGCTCTACGACACCCTGGCGGCGCTGTCGCCGCGCCCGGGCGACCAGCCGGTGATCGCGCTGCTGACCCCGGGCATCTTCAACAGCGCCTACTTCGAGCATGCCTATCTGGCGCAGGCGATGGGCATCGAGCTGGTCGAGGGCGACGACCTGTTCGTGGCCGACGACGACTGCACCTACATGCGCACCGTGTACGGACCGCGCCGGGTCGACGTGATCTACCGCCGGGTCGACGACCTGTTCCTGGACCCGGAGGCGTTCCGTGCCGATTCGGTGCTGGGCGTGGCCGGGCTGATCCGCAGCTGGCGCGCCGGCAAGGTGGCGCTGGCCAATGCGCCGGGCGCTGGCGTGGCCGACGACAAGGTGGTGTTCGCCTACGTGCCGAAGATGATCCGTTACTACCTGGACGAGGAGCCGATCCTGCCCAACGTGCCCAGCTACCTGTGCCACGACGACAAGGACCGCCAGTACGTGCTCGAACACCTGGACGAACTGGTGGTGAAGCCGGCCAACGAGTCCGGCGGCTACGGCATGCTGATCGGCCCGCGCTCGACCACGCGCCAGCGCGAGCAGTTCCGCAAGCTGATCCTGGCCGACCCGCGCAACTACATGGCGCAGCCGACCCTGGGCCTGTCCACCGCGCCGATCGTGACCGAGGCCGGGCCGGCGCCGCGGCACCTGGACCTGCGCCCGTTCATCCTGTCCCGCGAGGACGTCTACGTGACCACCGGCGGCTTGACCCGGGTGGCGATGGAGGAGGGCTCGCTGGTGGTCAATTCCTCGCAGGGCGGCGGCGCCAAGGACACCTGGGTGGTGGACCTGGACGAGGAGCTGGACTGATGCTCTCGCGCGTCGCCGACAACCTCTACTGGTTCAGCCGCTACGTGCGCCGCGCCGAGACCACCGCGCGGCTGGTGGGAGTGGGCAGTCTGCTGCAGTTGGACCTGCCGCGCTCGGTGCGCTTTGCCTGGCGGCCGATGATCGACACGGTCGGCGCCGGCGAGATCTTCGCGCTGTGGTTCCCCAACGCCGGCGACGACGTCGGCGACGCCGACGTGGTGCGCTTCCTGCTGCTGGACGAGCGCAATCCGTCCTCGCTGCGCAGTTCGGTGCAGTACGCGCGCGAACTGCTGCGCAGCATCCGCGACACCCTGCCGCAGGAGATCTGGGAAGCGGTCAACGACCTGCACCTGTACATCGACGCCAACGGCGAGCGCAGCGTCGGTCGCCGTTACCGCATGGAGTTCCTGGGCCACGTGACCGATGCCTGCCTGAAGGTGTCCGGGCTGCTGACCGCCAACGTCAGCCGCGACATCGGCTTCCAGTTTCTGCGCCTGGGCACGGCGATCGAACAGGCCGACATGACCACGCGCATCATCGATGCCGGTGCCTCGGGCCTGATCACCCCGCGCAAGGCCGACGACCGCGAGGCCTACCAGGCCATGCAGTGGATGAGCGTGCTGCGCGCGCAGGCCGCCTACCAGATGTACCGCCGCCACGTGCGCCAGCGCGTCACCGGCGAGCAGGCGCTGCGCTTCCTGCTGCAGAACAACGATTTCCCGCGCAGCGTGCAGTTCTGCCTGGTCCGCGCCCAGCACATCCTGCCGACCATGCCGCCGCGGCCGCCGGTGGAGCGCGCGCTGATGCGCATCAGCGGGCTGGTGCGCAATGCCGATCCGGCCTACCTGGCCGCGCACAACCCGGCCGGGTTCATGGACGAGATCCAGACCCACCTCGGCCACCTGCACAACGCGATCGCCGAGGCCTACTTCAGTTCCTGAGCTGAGGCGGGCGGCCTGTGCGCTGCGCCAGCGGCCGGCCGCGGCGATCCCGGATCCACGCCGGGCCGGGCCCGGCTTTCCCTCCAGTCCCCCCCTAGGCGGCGCCCCTTCGCCGGCGTATGGTGCGCGGCGGCAGGCTCGGCCCCGGTCGGTAGACAGTTTTATGAATAGGCGATTCCGGCGCCGGAACTTGCCCCATCGACTGGCCGCAGAGCTAGAATTGGCGGCTATGTAAACGTTTTCTCAAAGGACCCCATGGCTTCGGATCGTATCGAATCGCTCATCGCCCGCATGACCGTCGAGGAGAAGGTCGGCCAGCTCGGCGTCTTCGCCGACATGGTGCGCCCGTTCGCCCCCGACGTGAATCCGGAAGCCAACGTCCGCAATGCCGACGAGGTGCTGCAGCAGGTGCGCGCCGGCCGGGTCGGCTCGCTGTTCAACGGCGTCGGCGCGGAACTGGGGCGGCGCATCCAGCAGGTGGCGCTGGAGGAGAGCCGGCTGGGGATCCCGGTGATCCTGGCTGCTGACGTGATCCACGGCATGCGCACGGTGTTCCCGATCCCGCTGGGCGAGGCCGCCAGCTTCGAGCCGGAACTGGCCGAGCGCACCGCGCGCGCCACCGCGGTCGAGGCCACCGCCGCCGGCATCCACTGGACCTACGCGCCGGCGGTGGACATCGCCCGCGACCAGCGCTGGGGCCGCGGCGCCGAGGGCGCCGGCGAGGACGTGGTGCTGGGCTGCGCCTTCGCCGCCGCGCGCGTGCGCGGTTTCCACGGGCCGGACCTGCGCGCCGACGACGCGCTGCTGGCCACGCCCAAGCATTTCGCCGCCTATGGCGCGGTCGCCGCCGGCATGGAGTACGCCAGCGTCGACATCGCCCCGCAGACCCTGCGCGACGTGCATCTGCCGCCGTTCCAGGCCGCCTTCGAGGCCGGCGCGCTGAGCGTGATGACCTCCTTCAACGACATCAACGGCGTGCCGGCCAGCGCCAACCACGAACTGCTGACCGAGATCCTGCGCGGCGAGTGGAAATTCCCCGGCGTGGTGATCTCCGACTACACCGCCGACATGGAGCTGATCGCGCACGGCTATGCCGCCGACGAGCGCGACGCGACCAAGAAGGCGTTCCTGGCCGGCATGGACATGAGCATGCAGAGCGGCTTCTACGCCGCGCACCTGCCGTCGCTGGTGGAGGACGGCGAGGTGCCGATGGCGCTGCTGGATGCCTCGGTGCGCCGCGTGCTGGAACTGAAGGAAGCGATCGGCCTGCTCGACGATCCGTACCGCTCGCTGGACCCGGCGCGCGAGGCGGACCCGTCGCACATCGCCGCGCACGATGCGCTGGCGCGCGACGCGGCGCGGCGTTCGATCGTGCTGCTGAAGAACGACGGCCCGGTGTTGCCGCTGCGCAAGCAGGGCCAGAAGATCGCGCTGATCGGCCCGTTCGCGCAGGATCGCGACAACATCGAGGGCTGCTGGACCCTGTTCGGCGACAAGAGCCGCTACGTGACCCTGGAAGCCGGCGTGCGCGCCGCGCTGGCCGACGCGCAGGCGCTGACCGTGGTGCCCGGCTGCGGCCTGGAAGCGCCGCTGGACGGCGGCATCGAGGCGGCGGTGGCCGCCGCGCGCGGCGCCGACGTGGTGGTGTTGGCGCTGGGCGAGCCGCAGCGCTACAGCGGCGAGGCGCAGTCGCGCACGCAGATCGTGCTGCCGCCGGCGCAGCAGGCGTTGGCCGAGGCGGTCGCCGCCACCGGCACGCCGCTGGTGGTGCTGCTGCGCAACGGCCGCGCGCTGGCGCTGCAGGGCGCGGTGCGCGACGCCGCGGCGATCGCGGTGACCTGGTACCTGGGCACGCAGACCGGCCCGGCGGTGGCCGACGTGCTGTTCGGCGACTACAACCCGTCCGCGCGCCTGCCGGTGAGCTTCCCGCTCGACGCCGGGCAGCAGCCGTACTTCTACAACCACCCGCGCACCGGCCGGCCGGAGCTGCCGACGATGAGCGAGTTCAAGTCGCGCTGGCGCGAGGTACCGAACGCGCCGCTGTATCCGTTCGGCCACGGCCTCGGCTACACGCAGTTCGCCTACGGCGCGCCGCAGCTCGACCGCACCCAGGTCGGCTGGGACGACACCCTGACCGTGACCACGCGCATCGACAACGTCGGCGAGCGCGAAGGCGAGGAAGTGGTGCAGCTGTACATCCACGACCGCGTCGCCAGCCGGGTGCGCCCGGTGCGCGAGTTGAAGGCGTTCCGCAAGGTGCGGCTGGCCGCGGGCGAGGGCATGGAGGTCCGCTTCACCCTCGACCGCCACGCGCTGGCCTTCACCGGCCGCGACGGACAGTGCGCGGCCGAGCCGGGCCTGTTCGACCTGTGGGTGTGCGCGTCCTCGGCCAGCGGCGAGCCGGTGGCCTTCGAGCTGCTGCCCGGCTGAGCCGGGCGCAGCGCCAGCCGTCGCCGACGTGGGCGTGACGCCGATGGTGATTCGGCCGCGCGGAGTGCCCCGATCCGGAGGCAGCGCCATGCCGCCCGGAGGACGCGCGCTGGCTGCTCTTGCAGCCACTTTCATGGTCTGGCGTGCCTCTGTGGGGCCGCAACGGACGCCTGTTGTGGGTGCGGGCGCGTGTACTTGTCGCGTCGGCTTCCTGCCTGCGGCCTGCGTTCCCGGCCTTCCATGCAGGACGCGGCGTGACGCCGCCTGCATCTGCGGAAGCGTTCCGATGCGGCCTGCTGCAGGCGTCTACGGCGGGGCGGCGCAGCATCCACTGTGATCGGGTGCGTAACTCGCCGCTTTCCTCTACCTTATGCATTCAGGTTGCGTTGTCGGGATGCGCGCTGCGCCTCGCTCATGCGCCGATCCTGGTCTTCCCTCATCACAAGGAATTTCTCATGCAAGCTGCGCCCAAGACCTCCGCCGCCTTTATCGCTGCCTCCTGGGGGGCGTTGCTGCTGGGCACGGGCGGGTTCCTGATCGGCTTGTGGAATGCCGAAATGATGTTGAACGAGAAGGGGTATTACTTCACGGTCCTGCTGTTCGGCCTGTTTTCCGCGGTCTCGCTGCAAAAGAGCGTGCGCGACCGCGTCGAGGACATTCCGGTGAGCGCGTTGTATTACTCGATCTGCTGGTTCTCGGTGATCGCGGCGCTGGTGCTGTTGGCAGTCGGTCTGTTCAATGCAACCTTGTTGCTGAGCGAGAAAGGCTTCTATGCCATGGCCTTCGCGCTTAGCCTGTTCGGTGCAGTGGCGGTGCAGAAGAACACCCGCGATGCGGTGGGGGCCGGTCAAGGCGGCAAGCGCCACGTCGGGCAGACGCTGCCGCCTCCGCTGGAATGATCCGGTCTGGCGCGCTGCCCCGGGCGCGCAGACCGCTGCCGTCGTGACCGCGACCACGGCTTGGCCGCGGCATGCTTGCCGTGCACGCGGGCTCTGCTAGGTTCGGGATTCGACCCCAACCGATAGGTGCACGTCATGCGAACTCCTCTGGGTTTGGCTTGCGCGCTGGCCATGGGCCTGGCGATCTCTGCGGCGCACGCCGCCCCTGCCCACACGGCGGCCGAGCGGCGCGGCGACTGGCCGTTCTCGGCGACCCCGGTCGCCACCTTCAACGAACCGTGGGCGATGAGCTTCCTGCCCGACGGCACCGCCTTGGTCAGCGAGAAAGGCGGCACGCTCAAGCGCATCGATCCGGTCAGCGGCCATACCAGCACGGTCAGCGGCGTCCCCACCGTGGCGTACGGCGGCCAGGGCGGTCTCGGCGACGTGTTGCCGCATCCGGGCTTCGCCAAGAACGGCTGGGTCTACCTGAGCTACGCCGAACCCGGCAGCGGCGATACCCGCGGCGCAGCGGTGATGCGCGCCAAGCTGACGCTCGACAACAACGGCGGCGGCAGCCTGTCCCAACAGCAGGTGATCTGGCGGCAGCAGCCCAAGGTGTCCGGCAACGGCCACTTCGGCCATCGGCTGGCGTTCGGCCCGGACGGCAAGCTGTGGATCAGTTCCAGCGAGCGGCAGAAGTTCGATCCGGCGCAGGACATGAGCGGCAACCTGGGCAAGATCGTGCGCCTCAACGACGACGGCAGCGTGCCGGCCGACAATCCGTTCGCCAACCGCGGTGGCGTCGCAGCGCAGGTGTGGTCGCTGGGCCACCGCAACGTGCTCGGCCTGGCCTTCGACGCCAACGGCCGGTTGTGGGAACACGAAATGGGCCCGGCCGGCGGCGACGAGCTGAACCTGATCCAGCGCGGCGCCAATTACGGCTACCCGATCGTGTCCAATGGCGACCACTACGATGGACGCCCGATTCCCGATCACAGCACGCGCCCGGAATTCGCCGCGCCCAAGGTGAGCTGGACGCCGGTGATCTCGCCGGCCGGCTTCGTCATCTACAACGGCAGCCGCTTCCCGCAGTGGCGCGGCAACGGCTTCATCGGCGGCCTGTCCTCGCAGTCGCTGGTGCGGATCGAGTTCAACGGCGAGACCGCACGCGAGGCGGCGCGCTACGACATGGGCAAGCGCATCCGCGAGGTGGAGCAGGGGCCGGATGGCGCGCTGTGGCTGCTGGAGGATGGCGCCGGTGGGCGGTTGCTGAAGTTGCAGCCGCTGGAGAGTTGACGCACTCGCCAGGCAGCGACGGTTGCGTCGCTGCCTGGCACTCGTTCATGCCTGGAAGCAGTAAAGTTCCATGCTCTTGCGAAGGCTGAAGAATGCGTGGCGGAAAGTATATTGCTGCCGCCTGACAACACGATTTGTGGGAGAGCGCCTCGACCCCGCGCGCTCAGAAACTGAGGTTTAGATGGCTGCATCCAGGAACGCCGTCTTGATCAACTGCGTTGCACTGACGATTCTCGTTTGCTCCGCTTTGCTTCTAGCCATGTTTAGCTGGGTGACGTTTTTTGCATTCAGGGATATCGCTGAGGTTGTCTGCTGCCGCCCATTGCCAATCCGCATCGCGCCAGATCGGCAGATCGCGTTTCTGTCGGCAATTGTCGGACTCACCTTTGCTTCTCTTTATATTCTGCGAAAGTCCGCTGCCAAGGAAGAGTGGCGGATTGGCTACTGGAGTTCTGTAGCTTCCGTTGGCTTGATGTGCGCGAACATCGCGTTTTACTTGGGGGTCAATGCAGGCTTGTTCAGGGGAGGATGACGCAGGATCGTCGCGTAGACCGCAAGGCGCGGCGTGACTCGCGGCGTCCTCGGCGGCAATATGCCGCCAAGCGACGTTGTCTGATTCACTCCTGGTGATTGCCGGCACGCTCCCAGGCGCGGCGCACGGCGTGGCGGGCCTTGCTCCAGCTCAGCGTCTGCGAGCCCTTGTTGTTGTCCCAGTCGCGGTGCAACTCCGCTTCCACCTGCTCGTAGGCGCGGTTGAAGTCGCGGATGCGCGCCTCGTGGCCGGCGTGGTAGGCGGGCTCGTAGTCCTCGAAGCGCTCGCCTTCGCTGTAATAGGGCTCGTCGGCGAAACGATCGCGCCAGTACTGCGAGACGCTGTTGCGGTCCTCGTCGTTGGGCGCACGGCCGGGGATCTGATACGGAACGCTCATGATGGTTCTCCGTGGGCGATGAATGTGCTTCACGCTAGCCACGCCGGCGTTAAACCCGCCCCTGCGCGGCGTGATCGCGATATGAAACATTCATGCCTTCTGGCAGGCTGCGCCGACGCTCAGGGTGGCTTACGATCCGCCGCTACGCCCCTCTCTTCCGGCAAATCCCATGGCCGCCAACGGCATCGCCTTGTTGACCCCGTACCTGGCCACGGCCGGCGTCGGCTGGCTGTATTACCGACGCATCCGCCGCTACTTCGGCCGCCAGCCCTGGCAGCCGCGGCGCACGGGCGTGCGGTTGGTATTCCTATTGCTGGTTGCGGCCTTGCTGGCGTGGCTGGCCGTGCACCTGCCCACCGTGCGCCTGGGCATGGGGTTGGGGGCGGTGGGCGGGGCCGCGCTGGGCGGCTTCGCCCTGCACCACACGCGCATCGAACTGCAGGACGGCGCGCGCTGGTATACGCCCAATCCGTGGATCGGCGCCGCGCTGAGCGTGCTGTTGCTCGGGCGCCTGGCCTGGCGCTGGGCCAGCGGGGCGTTCGCCGGCGGCAGCGCGGAAACCCTGCAGAACGCCAGTCCGCTGACCATGAGCATCGCCGCGGCGCTGATCGCCTACGGGCTGGTGTACGCCGCGGGTCTGTTGGTGCGCATGCGGTCGCTGACGCCAGCCGCTTGACGAAACGCGCCTGCCGATGACGACGCCATGGCGGCGGGCCTTCGGGCCGTGCAACCGCGTCAGTACGGAACTGCGCAACGGAGAGCGTCTCGCGCCAGGCCTGGCCTAGCTGGCGTGATGTCAGTGCGCGGCAGCCGCCGCTTCGTAAGGCAAGGCCGTGGTGCCGGCCGCGCGCAGCGGCGCGTCGGCGGCGTCCAGTAGCTCCGGCTCGCCTTCGATCACCACCAGGATGCGTCCGGCCTCGATTTCCTCTTCGAAGTTGCGCCGCACCGGGTCGGGCACGGTGGACCCGACCAGGGCCGAGGACCAACTGCCGACCAGGGCGCCGGCGATGGCCATGACCCCGGCACCGGCCAGGGTGATGCCCAGTGGCGGCACCGCGATCGCCGCCAGCCCGGCCAGCAGTCCGGCCGCACCGCCGCCCAGGGCGCCGCGCGCCGCGGCCGGCACGGTGTCGGTCTTGCCTTCCTTGCGGTCGTCGGGGATGGCGTCCAGCTCGATGTCGCCGCGTGCGACCAGCGACAGGTCGTCGTTGTCGACACCGGCACCGCGCGCGGCCTGCAGTGCGCGGGTGGCGGTGGGCAGATCCGGAGCGCTGTAGACGCGGCGTCGTTTCATGGCGGGCGGCTCTCGCTGGTGGGCGTCCAGCGTCCGGGCGCCGCGGTTATCCGCGCGTGACCTGCGCGCAAGGCGGCGTGAAGGCGTTCATGCCGCGTCCTTGCGCGGGAACCGATAGAACAGCGCGCCCACCAGCAACGCCACGCCCGCGGCGGCCAGGTTCTGCCAGCTGGCGCTGAGCAACAATGCCAGCGCCAGCAACAGCGCCGCCAGCGGAATCAGCGGCCCGCCCGGCAGCCGCAGCGCGCCGGGCCGGTCGCGATAGCGCCGTGCCAGCACCAGCACCGCCGCGGCGGTGCCGATGTAGGCGAACAGGCGGGTGACCATCGACAGCAGCGCCAGTTGCACGAACGAGCCGGACAGCGCCAGCGCCAGCGACAGCACGCCTTGCAGCAGGATCGCCGCGGCCGGCGTGCGGAAGCGCGGATGCACCCGCGCCAGGAACGCCGGGCCGTAGCCGTCCTTGGCCAGCGCGAACAGGAAGCGCGGCCCCAGCATCACCGTGTTGCTGGTGGTGCCGAGGATGGAGATGGTGGCGCCGACGGTGAGGATCAGCGCCAGCGCCTCGCCGCCGAAGCCGCTGGCCGCGTCGGCCAGCGGCGTCGCCGATTGCGCCACGTTGGGCAGCGTGCCCTGCGCCACCACCTGCACCGCGGCGTAGATCAGAGTGACGGTGACGATCATGGTGATTAGCGCGAACGGCACGTCGCGGCGCGGATTGCGGTACTCGCCCGCGGCGGCCGGGATGTTCTCGAAGCCGGCGTACGCGAACAGCAGCAGCAACGCCGCCTCGCCGAGGTTGCCGACATCGTGCGGGTCCGGGGTCTTGCCCGAGAACGCCCACGACCAGTCCACGTAGAACACGCCGATCGCCACGAACAGCAGCAGCGGCACCAGCTTGCCGATCACCAGCGCCACGCCGGTGCGCGCGGCCGACTTCACCCCGATCACGTTGATCGCGGTGAGCAGGCCGAGCGAGCCGATCACGATGGCCAGGCGCGCGCCGCCCCCGGCCGCGGCCGGCCAGAAGCGCACCACCGCATCGGCCAGCCCGTTGCTCAGCGCCGCTGCCGAACTGATCCGGGTCAGCCAGATCATCCAGCCGATCTCGAAGCCGGCGAAACGGCCGAACGCCTCGCGCGCATACAGATAGCTGCCGCCGGGTTCGTCGAAGTAACTGGCCGCCTGCGCGTAACACAGCACCAGCAGCGCCACCGCCACACCGGCCAGCAACACCGCCCACAGGCTCAACGGCCCGAGCAGGGCGGCGGTGGCGGCCGGCAGCAGGTAGATGCCGCTGCCGATCACGTCGTTGATCGACAACCCGACGATCTGCCAGCGGCTGACCGCGCGGACCAGCCCGGGTGCGGGCGCCTGGCTCACGACGCCGGCTCCACGGCCGGCAGCGCCCAGTCGGCCTGCAGGCGCCGGTAGGCATCACGCGGCAGCAGCACGAACAGCGGCGCGGCGGACGGCCGCAACCACGCCAGCAACCGCTGCATGTCGGCCGGCTGCATCGCGGTGCAGCCGGCGGTGGGCGCGCCGGGCGCGCGCCACAGGTGGGCGAAGATGCAGCTGCCGGCGCCCGGCGCGGCCTGCGCGTTGTGCTGGATCACGAAGCCTTCGCGGTAGCGCTGATCGCCGGCGTGTTGCAGGTCCAGGCGCATCGGTTCGGTGGACCCGGCGACCGCGTCCTTGCCGACCTTGTCGGCATCGACGATCTGGTTGTACAGCGGCGATCCGGGCACATCGATGCAGTAGTTGCTCTGCTGCATCGCCTGGTAGGGCATGGCGCTGTCGATGCGCGGCGCATAGCCGAAGGCTTCGCCGATGGTGAACACGCCGGCCGGGCTGCGGCCATCGCCTTCGCGTTTCTGCGGGCCGTCGTCTTGTGCCGGATGCAGGCCCAGGCCCCAGGCGCTGCCGTGGCGGCCGAGGCTCACGTCGAAGGCCTTGCCATGCGCGCGCCACCCCTGCGCGTCGCGCTCGAACGCCTGCAGCTGCCCCTGCGGGCTGTCCCAGTCCGGCGCCAGCACCAGAATCAGTTGCTGCGCGCGCTGCAGCGCAGGCACGGCGGCGTTGTCGGCGGCCATGCCGGGCGCGGCGATGAGGGCGCACAGCAGGGCCAGGCCGATGCGCCAGGCGCGGTGGCGGCTGGTGTGTTGTGGCGCGGCAGGGGACCGATGGAGCAGGGGCATGTGATCTCCGGGGGCGGCTTGGGCGCGAGGGCGCTTTGGGTGCAAGGTAGCGCAGTTGCGAGGCGGATGGCGCGCGCTGGTGCGGCGATCCTGTCGACGACTTGGCCGATGCGGTGGGTGGCGGGGAACTAGGCGTTGGCAACGCGTCGCCGTCGGTCTGGTTTTTTCGATTGCCTGTTTCCGCACCGAGCAAGATGCTCGTTGCCGTTGCCGTTGCCGTTGCCGTTGCCGTTGCCGTTGCTGTCGCTGTTGCTCCTGCTCTTGCTTCTGTTGTTGCTGTTGTTCTGGCTTTTGACTTGCCGGGTTCCCTTCCGAAGCGGCGAACCAGGCGGGAAAAACCCGAAGGGCGGCGCACATGGACGTGCGCCGTCCGCGGCAGGGGCAGGATGCCCCTTCCGCGGATCCCGTCTGGTTCGCGGACCCGGAGCGCGCAGCGCGGAGGGCGCGTAGGCAGGGCGCGCTTTCTTTTGGTTACCTTTTCTTTGCGCGAGCAAAGAAAAGTAACTCGCCCGAAAGGGCGAAAGCCTTTAAAGCCTTTGCTGTTGCTGCTGCCGTTGCTTGAAGTCTGTCTGTCGAACGAGAAGATCTGTAAGAGCGGCTTCAGCCGCGACAGCGAGAGTCCGTTGTGTCTGTTGTGTCTGTCGCGGCTGAAGCCGCTCCTGTAATTCAGCTACGGCGGCAGCATCTTCAAGAGCAAAGCTTTCGCCTGGCGGCGAGTTACTTTTCTTTGCTTGTGCAAAGAAAAGTAACCAAAAGAAAGCACACCCTGCCTCGCGCCCTCCGCGCTAACGCGCTCCGGGTCCGCGTCCATCACGGGGATCCGCGGAAGGGGCATCCTGCCCCTGCCGCGGACGGC
Source organism: Xanthomonas sp. LMG 12459 (assembly GCF_009192905.1). Lineage (NCBI taxonomy): Bacteria > Pseudomonadati > Pseudomonadota > Gammaproteobacteria > Lysobacterales > Lysobacteraceae > Xanthomonas > Xanthomonas sp. LMG 12459. The sequence goes on along the minus strand of NZ_NSGT01000004.1, from coordinate 202,540 downwards.
GCACGTCCATGTGCGCCGCCCCTTCGGGGTTTTTCCCCGCGATGGCCGCCGCTTCGGAAGGGGACCCGGCAAGTCAAAAGCCAAAGCCACTGCAACAGCAACAGCAACAGCAACAGCAGTACTCGCTGACGGTGCAGTTGTGCGACGCGCATGAGGCACGGACGTTCCTCGACGTTCTCCCCCCAGTCCGCGCCCGACGATAGGAAGCTAGCGACCCAGCAGCGGCCCCGAGACGGAATCGCGTGCGACCAGCCGATGCGGCACCACATGATTGACGCAGGTACGCCCCGAACCGACCCCCTGCCGGATCTCCCGCAACAACAGATCGATGGCCGCATCGGTCATGTCCGCCACCGGCTGATGGATGGTGGTCAGCTCCGGCCACACCATCGTCGATGCCGACGTGTCGTCGAACCCCACCACCGACAGATCCTGCGGCACCTTCAGGCGGCGACGATGTGCCACCGACACCACCGCCGAGGCCATGTCGTCGTTGCTCGCGAAAATCGCAGTGGGGCGCGGCTGCAGGGCCAACAGCCGCTCGGCGGCCTCGAGTCCGGCGCGATAGGTGAAGTCGCCCGGCTGCACGAGCGCGGCGTCGTAGTCGATGCCCGCATCGGCGAGGGCATCCCGATAACCCTGCCAGCGGTGCGCACTCGCGGTCTGGTTCGGGTCGCCGGTGATGTAGCCGATGCGGGTATGCCCGTGCGCGATCAGGTGCGACACCATGTCATGGCTGGCGCGGCGGTCGTCGATGTGCACGCAGGACAGCCTGTCGCTGAAACGGCTCGACGCAATGGAGACGACGGGAATCCCGGCGTCGACGAACACGGCGACGATGGCTTTCGATTCGCACAAGGGCGCGGGGAGAATCACCCCTGCCACGCTGCTGCAGAGCGTGCGTGCGGCCTCGCGGCGTGCCCGCGGACCCAGTCCGTCCCAGGTCGCGATCACCAGTTGCGCCGCCACGCGGGTCGAACCACGCAGCGCGCCGACCAGCAGTTCGCGCAGATAGCTGGAGCTGGGGTTGGTGTAGATCAACGCGATGCAGGTGTGCTGCGCGGCGGCGAGCGCGCTGGCGGCCGGGTTGGGCCGATAGTCCAGTGCGCGCACGCTGCGCATCACCCGTTCGCGCGTGCTCTCGCGCACGCCGGCGTGACCGTGGGTGACGCGCGAGACGGTCATCGGCGAGACGCCCGCATGCGCCGCGACGTCGTCGATGGTGATGGCGTTCCCTCTTCGACGCGTCGTTTTGGGGGTGTTCTTCAAGGAATGCCGTCCTTTGTTGCGACGCATGATGACAAGCGATGTCCCGGATGCGTAGTCTGCGCCGTGACGCGATGATAGCGCTATCAATCAGCGGCAGTCGGGCTCGGGGGAGCCTTTATCGCGCGTCGTCTGGCAATCCTGAAACGGAGTTTTGAGTCGCAGCGACCGCAGAGCGCGCTGCGATGTTCGGCGTGGAAGACGGGCATCGCCCGTGCGTGCCTCTTAGGGGAGGGGCGGTACATCCATCGATCGCATGTCAGAGGGGAGAGTCATGAGCGCTTCTATGTTTCGTCGTAGCCCAGACCTGGGGGCTCGTCCATGAGCCGCACGCTGGCGAAGTTCAAATCCAGGGCCATGTTCACCTTCGTCGGTGGCGTCCTGGTCATCAATCCCGCATTCGCACAGGACGCGTCGACGCAGACGCCGCCGGCGGCAGAGCAACAGGCGCAGAGCAGCCCGACGCAGCTGGACACGGTCCAGGTCACCGGCCTGCGCAACAGCCTCAGCCAGGCGATGGACATCAAGCGCGACGCCGCGGGCGTGGTGGATGCCATCAGTGCCGAAGACATCGGCAAGTTCCCCGATACCAACCTGGCCGAGTCGCTGCAGCGCATCACCGGCATCTCCATCGAACGGCGCGATGGCGAAGGCGCGCAGGTCACCGCGCGCGGCTTCGGCCCGCAGTTCAACATGGTGACGCTCAACGGGCGGCAGATGCCGGGCGCCGATGCGTTCGGCGCTGCCGGCCAGGTCGCCATCGGCGGCGTCGATGGCGGTACCCGCGCCTTCAACTTCGCCCAGCTCGCCGCCGAGGCGATCAATGGCATCGAGGTCTACAAGACCAGCCAGGCCAACATGCCCAGCGGCGGCATCGGCGCCACCATCAACATCCTGACCGCGCGCCCGTTCGACCACCAGGGCATCGTCGCCAGTGCCGGCGCCAAGGCCGTCTCCGACCGCAGCCAGCCGTTCGACAACGACATCACCCCGGAACTGTCGGGCATCTTCAGCTACAGCAATCCGGACAAGACCTTCGGCGTCGGCGTGAGCGCGAGCTACCAGAAGCGCAAGGGCGGCTCGGTGCAGGCCACCGAGAACTATTGGAACGTGCAGCCGTGGACGGGCTCGATGCCCGGCAATCCGACCGTGGTCAATGCGCCGCAGATCGGCGCGCTGTACGCCCGCCCGAACGACCTGCGCTATGCGTTCTCCGAGTTCGAACGCGAGCGCGTCAACGGCCAGGCGGTGCTGCAGTTCGCACCCACCGACAGCCTGACGCTGACCCTGGACTACACCTACTCGACCAACGAGATCACCGAGAATCGTGGCGAGCAGGGCATGTGGCTGCAGAACAGCAACTACACCGATGTGACGTTCGATACCAGCGGCGCGGTGGCGGTGCCGACCTACATCCGCGAGATCGCCGGCACCAAGGATTTCGGCCTTGAGCAGCAGCGCAGCATGCAGAAGTACAAGCTGGGCTCGCTCGGCCTGAATGCGGTGTGGAACGTGACCGACCGGCTCAAGCTCAGCTTCGACGCGCACGACTCGAAGAACGAAAGCCGTCCCAACGATCCGTTGACCGGTGGCGGCTCGCTGTTTATGAGCATCGCCGGCACCAACAACTGCACCACCGGGCCGCACTGCGGCGGCTCCTGGGTGCAGGAGCTGAACTTCAACAATGGCCTGCCGATCGGCACCCAGGTCTGGTATCCGAGCGACGCCGCTGCCGCGGCCAAGGCCAATGGCGTGGTCAATCCGGGCTTCGTGCCCGGCGAGATCGGTTCGCAGGTGCTGCGGGTCAACTCGCAGAGCCAGATCAGCCAGATCAAGCAGGCGCGCGTCGACGGCGAATGGAGCTTCGACCAGGGCCGCTTCCAGTTCGGCGTGGACACCAACAAGTCGACCACGCACCGCATCCAGGCCGCCGAGGCGTACTCCACGCTGGGCGACTGGGGCGTGGCCAACGTCGACCGCGATACCGCCGGCGGCCTGATGAACCTGATGCAGCCGGTCAACATCATCGGCCTGTTCCATGACTACAGCGGGACGAGTTGGCCGGCGTGGCGCGGCGATGCGGGCCGGCTGGCGGAATGGGCGGCCAGCCAGTACGGCGTCGGCCTGGGCGTGAGCCCGCAGCGCGCCGCCGACAACTTCGTGGAGGAGAAGACCCGCTCGGCGTACTTCCAGGTGGAACTGGATGGCGAGCTGGCCGGTCGGCGCACCAATACACGGCTTGGCGTGCGCTACGAAACCACCGACGTGGTGTCGACCTCGATCATCGCCACGCCCGAGGCGATCGAGTGGCAGTCCAACAACGACTTCCGCGTGGTGCTGTCCAACGAGCAGCAGCCGTTCAGCGAGAAGACCACGTACAGCTACATCCTGCCCAACCTGGATTTCAGCATCGACCTCACCGATACGCTGAAAGGCCGCGTCTCCTTCGGCAAGAGCATCGCGCGCGCGCCGATCGGCAATCTGTATGCCGGCCCCGGGGCACAGCAACCGTTCGGCTCGGTGCTGATCGATCCGTCCTCGCGGGCCAGCGGCACGGCGCAGAATCCGTCGCTGAAGCCGCTGGAGTCCGACAACCTCGACCTGGCGCTGGAGTGGTACTTCGCCGATGCGAGCTACCTGTCGGTGACGTACTGGAACAAGTCGGTCAACAACTTCATCGGCAACACCGTCGTGCAGGAGAATCTGTACGGCCTGCGCGATCCCACCTCGGGTCCGGACGCGAAGTCGGCGCTGGCGTTCCTCACCAGCGGTGCCTGCCTCGCCCAGGTCGGCCCGGCCAATGCGGCGGCCTGCTCGGCCAACGACACCTCGCTGTTCACCGCGCTGGCCCTGCTGCGCAACAACCCGGCCGGCCTGGCCGCCTACAACGGCACCGGCGCGCAGGTGCTGGCGACCGAAGCGGCCTACGATCTCTACGGCGAGGCCGACGATCCGCTGTACGAGTTCAACGTCAACCGTCCGATCAACCAGAACCAGGCCAAGCTGCACGGCTGGGAGCTCGGCGGGCAGTACTTCCTCGGCGACACCGGGTTCGGCATCCTTGCCAACTACACCATCGTCAAGGGCGACGTCGGCTACGACAACGGTGGCGACCCGGGCATCGACCAGTTCGCGCTCACCGGCCTGAGCGACACCGCCAACGCGGTGCTGATGTACGAGAAGTACGGCTGGTCGGTGCGCCTGGCCTGGAACTGGCGCGACCAGTACCTGATCCTGGCCAACCAGGGCACCAGCCGCAACCCGTACTATGTGGAACCCTACGAACAGTGGGATCTCAGCGTGAACTACACGTTGAACGACAACTGGTCGTTCGGCCTGGAAGCGATCAACCTGACCGGCGAGGACGTGCGCTGGCGCTCGCGCACCTCGCAGATGATCGTGAAGCTGGCCGACCAGAGTCCGCGTTATATGCTGGGCGTTCGCTATAAGTTCTGAACAAGGCGGAGAGGTTCTCTTCGCATGTCGCCACGGGCGCCGCTGCGATTGCGGCGGCGCCCCGTGCCGGACTCCAGAGGGGAGTGCGCACCACCATGCCGCGTTACGAGATGCTCAACAACATCGCCCATTGCGACCTGCGCGTGGCCACCGACTTCGGTCCGGAGTTCGGCGACGCGGTGGGCATGCTGCCGGCCTACCCCAGCGAGTACGCCGAGCTGCAGCGGGAATATCCGATCTTCCTGCGCAAGGATCCAGCTGACGGCACCTGGCAGTCGGTGGCGCTGCTGGGGTTCGAGCAGCATGAGAACCTGTTCCTGCAGGACCGGCGCTGGATGGCCTCCTATCTCCCTGGAGCGGCGGCCAAGGGGCCGTTCCTGATCGGCTTCCAGGAGCAGCGCATCGATGGCGTGCTGACCCAGGACGCGGTGCTGCACGTGGACATAGAGCATCCGCGGGTGACGGCGATGCAGGGCGAGCCGGTGTTCCTGCCGCAGGGCGGCAACACGCCCTATCTCGACCACATCGCCACGGTGCTGCGCGGCATCCACGAGGGCAGTGCCTTCGGTGCGGACATGTTCGCCGCGCTCGATGCACACGGCTTGATCCAGCCGGTGGCGCTCGACGTGCAGCTCGATGCGCAGCATCGGGTGGGCGTCAACGGCCTGCATGCGATCGACCGTGAGCGCCTGGCCCAACTGGATGGCGTCGCGCTGGCCGCGCTCAACCGCGCCGGCTATCTGGAAGGCGCGTATCTGATGCTGGCCTCGCTGCACAACATGCGCCGCCTGATCGCCGAGAAGCAGCGACGCCTGCGCCTGCAGGATGCCGCCGGCGCGGCAGGCAGGAACTGAGCGTGCCGGACGGCGCAGCCATGCGGACACTGGAAGGCGTGCAACCCACTGCATTGCCACTGCAGGCGCTGGTGGCGGCCGGGGAGCCGGTGGTGTTACGCGGCATCGCGCGCGACTGGGGACTGGTGCAGGCCGGGCTGCGTTCCACGCAGGACGCAATGGCCTACCTGCGCGGGTTCGATGCGGGCGTGCCGGTGCCGTATTCCTTCGGCGAACCCGGGATCGAGGGACGCCCGTTCTACAACGCCGAGTTCACCGCGTTGAATTTCGAGGTCCGCCGCGGAACGCTCACGCAGGTGCTGGAGGCGATCGCCGCCACCTTCGAGGATCCGCGGCCGCCCACGTACTATGTCGCGTCGCTGCCGATCGCGCTGGCGCTGCCCGGCTTCGCGCAGGCCAACGACGCCGGCCTGGCCGGGCAGGGCATCGATGCGCCGCCGAGCATCTGGATCGGCAACCGGGTGACCGCGTCCTGCCATTTCGACACGCCGGACAACCTGGCCTGCTGTGCCGTGGGCCGGCGCCGCGTCACCCTGTTTCCGCCGGAGCAGATCGACAACCTGTATCCGGGGCCGCTGGAGCCGACACCAGGCGGCCAGGTGGTCAGCGTGGTGGATGTCGACCGCCCCGACTTCGCGCGTTATCCGCGTTTCCGCGATGCGCTGGCCAGCGCGCGGCACGTCGAGCTGGAGCCGGGCGATGCGCTGTTCATCCCCAGCATGTGGTGGCACCACGTACGCAGCCTCGCGCCGTTCAACGTGCTGGTGAACTACTGGTGGCGCAGTGCGCCGGCCTTCCTCCCCTCGCCGCTGACGGCGTTGCAGCACGCGATGTGGGCGTTGCGCGATCTGCCGGCGCGCGAGAAGCAGGCCTGGGCCAAGCTCTTCGACTACTACGTGTTCGGCCCCGGCGAATGTGCAGGACAGCATCTGCCCGAGGCCGCGCGGGGCGAACTGGCCCCGTTCGACGAGGCACGGGCGCGCCGCACGCGCGCGCAGTTGCTGGCGCGGCTGAATCGCTGATGGGAGCATCACCTTGAACCTTGCCACCACAACGGACGGACGCATCCGCAAGCTCGTCATCGCCGGCGGCGGCACCGCGGGCTGGCTGGCCGGCTGCGCGCTGGCGCACCAGTTCCGCGATCGCCTGGACATCACCCTGGTGGAGTCCGAGCAGATCGGCACCGTGGGCGTCGGCGAGTCGACCGTGCCGCCGATCCGCACCTTCCACCGCTTCCTGCAGATCGACGAGCAGGAGTTCCTGCGCGCCGTGGCCGGCACGTTCAAGCTGTCGATCTCGTTCGAACATTGGCGCCGTCCGGGCGATCGTTTCATCCATCCGTTCGGCACGATCGGGCAGGGCACCTGGGCCACGCCGTTCCATCATTTCTGGCTGGACAGCCTGCGCCGCGGCATGCCGTCGGACCTGGGCGATTTCTGCCTGGAGAGCGTGGCCTCGCGTGCGGACCGGTTCTCGCTGGAGACGCAGCCGCAGGTCAACTACGCCTATCACTTCGATGCCGCGCTCTACGCGAAGTTCCTGCGCAAGAAGGCCGAAGGCTACGGCCTGCGCCGGGTGGAAGGGCAGATCCGCGAGGTGCGGCAACATGCGCACGACGGTTCGGTCGCGTCGCTGCTGCTGGAAGACGGGCAGGTGATCGAGGGCGATCTGTTCATCGACTGCACCGGCTTCCGTGGCCTGCTGACCGAGCAGACCCTGCACACCGGCTACGAGGACTGGCGCGAGTGGTTGCCCAGCGATCGCGCCGTCGCGGTGCAGACCGAGGCGGTCGCGCCGCCGGTGCCGTATACCCGTGCCATTGCGCACGAGGCTGGGTGGCGTTGGCATATCGCCCTGCAGCACCGGGTCGGCTGCGGGCTGGTGTTCTCCAGTCGGCACATGTCCGACGACGAGGCGCACGCCAAGCTGCTGCGCGACGTCGACGGCCCGCCGCTGCGCGACCCGTGGCTGGTGCCGTTCCGCAGCGGGCGCAGGTTGCAGGCGTGGAACAGGAACGTGGTGGCGCTGGGCCTGGCCAGCGGCTTCATCGAGCCGCTGGAATCGACCAGCATCCACCTGACCATCAGCGCGGTGGTGCGCTTGATCCAGTTGTTTCCTCACGACGGCATCAGCCCGGCGCTTGTGGAGCTGTACAACACGGTCAGCCGCCAGGAGATGGAACACGTACGCGATTTCATCATCCTGCATTACCACGCCACCCAGCGCGACGAGCCGATGTGGAAAGCCTGCCGCGAGATGGCGCTGCCCGAGTCGCTGGCTATTCGGCTGCGCGCCTGGCGCGAGCGGGCGCACGCCTGGCAGGACCCGGGCGAACTGTTCCGCGTGGACTCCTGGACCAGCGTGTTGCTGGGGCAGGGCATCCAGCCGGGACCGCCGCATCCGCTGGCCGCCGCCATCGGCGATGCCGACCTGCGCACGCTGCTGACGCGGATCCGGCAGCCGCTGCAGCAGGCCAGCGCGGCGATGCCGTCGCAGGCGGAGTTCATCGAACGCTACTGCAAGGCGACCCCGGACGTCTGGCAGCGGAGCGTATCCCTGGCGTAACGGCACACACGCTGTCGTCCAAAAATGATAGCGCTAACGAAAAGGCGGTACGACGTGGAAGAAAGGGAACTGGTAGCCGGAATCGATGCGGGAACGCAGAGCCTGAAGGTCGTGGTCTACGACCCGGTCGGGCGCAGCGTCGTGGCCAGCAGCAGTGCGCCGCTGGAGTTGCATTCCGCCGCCGATGGCAGCCGTGAACAACATCCGGCCGACTGGGTCGCGGCCCTGCAGGCCTGCTTCCAGGCCATCGATCCTGCGCTGCGCTCGCGCCTCGCCGCGCTGGCAGTCTCGGGCCAGCAGCATGGCTTCGTGCCGGTCGATGCGGCAGGCGAGGTGCTGGCACCGGCCAAGCTGTGGTGCGACACCAGCACCTCGGCCGAGTGCGTGCAGATCATGGACGCGCTCGGCGGCGCGGCGCGCACCATCGCGCTGGCGGGCAACCCGATCCTGGCCGGTTACACAGCCTCCAAGCTGCCGTGGACCAAGACGCACCGGCCCGAGGCCTATGCGCGGCTCGCCACGATCCTGCTGCCGCACGACTACCTCAACTTCGTGCTGACCGGCCAGCGTTTCTGCGAATACGGCGACGCGTCGGGCACGGGCTGGCTGGACGTGCGCACCCGCACCTGGTCGACCGAGCTGTTGCGCGCCACCGATCCGCAGCGCGACCTGGCGGACTGCCTGCCGCGCCTGGCCGCACCCGATGCCCTGTTCGACATCGACCCGGCCGCGGCCAACTTGCTCGGCGTACCGGCGACGTTGAAGGTCGCCGTCGGCGGCGGCGACAACATGATGGCGGCCATCGGCACCGGCTGCGTCGTCCCCGGCCGCCTGGCGATGAGCCTGGGCACCTCCGGCACCCTGTTCGCCTACTCCGACACGCCGGTGGTCGACCCGGACGGCGCGTGGGCCGCGTTCTGCTCGTCGACCGGCGGCTGGCTGCCGCTGATCTGCACGATGAACTGTACCGTGGCGACCGAACAGGTCGCCGCCGCGTTCGGCTTCAGCACACGCGACGGCGATGCGCATCTGCACGCCACCGCGCCCGGTGCCGACGGCCTGGTGATGCTGCCGTTCCTCAATGGCGAGCGCACGCCGGACCTGCCGTTGGGCAAGGGCCTGCTGGCGGGCCTGGACACGGCCAACATGACCCCGGCCCACCTCTATCGCGCGGCGATGGAAGGGGCGACCTACAGCCTGAAGTACGGTTTCGACGCGTTCGTGCGTGCCGGCATGCAGTTCGAGCGCATCGTGCTGACCGGCGGCGGCAGCAACAGCGGCGCGTGGCGGCAACTGGTGGCCGATGTGTTCGGCCTGCCGGTGGACGTGCCCACGCAGCCGGAAGGCGCGGCATTCGGCGCCGCCTTGCAGGCGCTGTGGGCCGTGGGCCTGGCACGCGGCGATGCCGCTTCCATCGCCGACATCGCGCAACAGCATGTGGCGGTCGATCCGCAGCTGTCCGCCCGTCCGGATCCGGCGCGCAACCAGGCCTATGCCACGGCCTATGCGCGCTTCCTGCGTCATCTCGACGCCTGCCTGCCGCTGTTCCGCGGCTGATTGCCCGTTTCGCACGCCCTCCCACCACGACAGGAACCCGCACCATGCACACCCAGCCCTTCATCGGCGCCAAGGAATACTTCCCCGGCATCGGCCGCATCCCCTTCGAAGGCCGCGGCTCGGACAACCCGCTGGCCTTCAAGGTCTACGACGCGAACAAGGTCATCGGCGGCAAGACCATGCAGGATCACCTGCGCTTCGCGGTCTGCTACTGGCATACCTTCTGCAACGCAGGGCAGGATCCGTTCGGCCCGGGCACGCGCCACTTCCCCTGGGAGGTCGGTGCGCCGATGGCCAGCGCCGAGGCGAAAGTGGATGCGGCGTTCGAGTTCTTCACCAAGCTCGGCGTGCCGTACTGGTGCTTCCACGACATCGACCTGGCGCCGGACGCCGACGATGCCGCGCAGTACGAGAAGAACCTCAAGCACATGGTCGGCCTGGCCAAGGCGCGCCAGGACGCGACCGGCATGAAGCTGCTCTGGGGCACGGCCAATCTGTTCTCGCATCCGCGCTATATGAACGGTGCCGCGACCAATCCCGATTTTGCCGTGGTGGCGCGCGCCGCGGTGCAGGTCAAGGCGGCGCTGGAGGCGACGGTGGAACTGGGCGGCGAGCATTACGTGTTCTGGGGCGGCCGCGAAGGCTATGCCTCGCTGGTCAACACGCAGATGAAGCGCGAACTCGAGCACTTCGCGCGCTTCCTCACCATGGCGCGCGACTACGGCCGCAGCATCGGCCTGAAAGGCAACTTCCTGATCGAGCCCAAGCCGATGGAGCCGATGAAGCACCAGTACGACTTCGACAGCGCGACGGTGGCGGGCTTTCTGAAGGCGCACGGCCTGGACAAGGACTTCAAGCTCAACATCGAGGCCAACCACGCCACGCTGTCCGGCCACACCTTCGAACACGACCTGCAGGTGGCCTCCGACCACGGCCTGCTGGGCAGCATCGACGCCAACCGCGGCAACGCGCAGAACGGCTGGGATACCGACCAGTTCCCCACCGACCTGTACGACACCGTCGGCGCCATGCTGGTGGTGCTGCGCCAGGGCGGCCTGGAAGGCGGCCTGAACTTCGACGCCAAGGTGCGTCGCGAGTCCACCGAACTGGAGGATCTGTTCATTGCCCACATCGGCGGCATGGATGCCTTCGCCCGCGGGCTGGAAGTGGCCCACGCGCTGCTCACCGACTCGCCGTGGGAACAGTGGCGCCAGGAGCGCTATGCCAGCTTCGACAGTGGTGCCGGCGAGCAGTTCGCACGTGGCGCGCTCGGCCTCGCCGAGCTGGCGGCATTGGGCGCGAAGGGCGGCGAGCCGCGGCAGATCAGCGGCCGCCAGGAGCGCTACGAAAACCTGATCAACCAGTACCTGCTGCGCTGAGCGCGGCGGCAAGGAGCAGCGCCGTGACCGACACCGATTCCATCCGCCACACCGGCGCGTTGCTGGCCGCACTGCTGCTCGCGCTTGCCGTGTGCAAGGGCGACGTCCAGGCCGCGGCGCCCGCCCGCGCGGAGGCCAGCCCCTGGCCCAGCGTGACCTGGCCGCTGCCCGAGGATCCCGCGCTGGAACAGCGCATCACCGCGCTGATCGCCACCATGACGGTGGAGGAGAAGGTCGGCCAGCTGGTGCAGGGTGATATCGGCAGCCTCACCCCGGAGGATGTGCGCACCTATCGGTTGGGGTCGATCCTGGCCGGCGGCAATTCCGATCCCGGCGGCCGCTACGACGCCGCGCCGGCCGAGTGGCTGGCGCTGGCCGATGCGTTCTATGCGGCGTCGATGGACACGTCGCAGGGCGGCAAGGCGATTCCGGTGCTGTTCGGCATCGATGCGGTGCACGGGCAGAGCAACATCGTCGGCGCGACCCTGTTTCCCCACAACATTGGCCTGGGCGCGACTCGCAATCCGGCGCTGCTGCGCCGGATCGGCGAAATCACCGCGCTGGAAACGCGCGCCACCGGCATGGAGTGGACCTTCGCGCCGACCGTGGCGGTGCCGCAGGACGACCGCTGGGGGCGTACCTACGAGGGCTATTCCGAGTCGCCGGACGTGGTGGCTAGCTACGCCGGTGCGATGGTCGAGGGGCTGCAGGGCAAGGTGGGTACGCCCGCCTTCCTCGATGGTCGCCATGTGATCGCCTCGGTCAAGCATTTCCTGGGCGATGGCGGCACCACCGACGGACGCGACCAGGGCGACACCAAAATCGGCGAAGCCGAGCTGGTGCGCATCCACGCCGCGGGCTATCCCCCGGCCATCGCCGCCGGTGCGCAGACCGCGATGGCCTCGTTCAACAGCGTCAACGGCGAAAAGATGCACGGCCACAAGACCTACCTGACCGACGCGCTGAAGGGGCGCATGCACTTCGGCGGCTTCGTGGTCGGCGACTGGAACGGCCACGGACAGGTCAAGGGCTGCACGCCGACCGACTGCCCTGCCACCATCAACGCCGGCCTGGACATGGCCATGGCCTCGGACAGTTGGAAGGGCTTCTACACCACCACGCTGGCGGCGGCGAAGAACGGCACCATCTCGCAACAGCGCCTGGACGATGCGGTGCGCCGGATCCTGCGGGTCAAGATGCGGCTGGGCCTGTTCGAGGCGGGCAAGCCGTCGGCGCGCGCGGTCGGTGGCCAGTTCGCGCTGATCGGTGCGCCGGCGCATCGCGCGGTGGCACGGCAGGCGGTGCGCGAGTCGCTGGTGCTGCTGAAGAACCAGGGCGGCGTGCTGCCGCTGTCGCCGACGCAACGCATCCTGGTGGCCGGCGACGGCGCCAACGACGTCGGCAAGCAGGCCGGCGGCTGGACGCTGAACTGGCAGGGCACCGGCACCACCCGCAAGGATTTCCCGAATGCGGACACCATCTACGAGGGTTTCGCGCAGCAGGCCAAGGCCGCGGGCGGCGAGGCCGTGCTGGCGGTCGACGGCAAGTACACGACCAAGCCGGACGTGGCAGTGGTGGTGTTCGGCGAGAATCCCTACGCGGAGTTCCAGGGCGATCGGCCGACCCTGGCCTACAGGCCGGGCGACGACACCGACCTGGCGCTGATCAAGCGGCTCAAGGCCGACGGCATTCCTGTGGTCGCGGTGTTTCTCAGCGGGCGACCGCTGTGGGTCAACCGCGAACTCAACGCGGCCGATGCCTTCGTGGCGGCGTGGCTGCCCGGCTCGGAAGGCGCGGGTATCGCCGACGTGTTGCTGCGCACCGCGCAGGGCGGCGTGCAGCACGACTTCAAGGGCAAGTTGAGTTTCAGTTGGCCGCGCACGGCCACGCAATACGCCAACAACGTGGGGCAGAAGGGCTACGACCCACTGTTCGCCTTCGGCTACGGCCTGCGCTATGCCGACAACGGCAACCTGGCCAGGTTGCCGGAAGTCTCCGGCCTCACCGGCAACGAAGCTGCGGCCGGCGTGTTCTTCGCCCGCGGCGCGGCCGGCCCGGGCATTGCGCTGCGCCTGGAAGGCATCACCGGGCAGGGCGTCACCGTCACCCGCGTGCCGGAATCGCTTGAGGGCGCGCTGCTCAAGGTCACCGGCGTGGACCACCTAGCGCAGGAGGATGGCCGCCGCCTCGCCTGGTCGGGCGGACGCGAGGCGGTGGTCGCACTGCAGTCGCATACCCCGCTGGACCTGCAGCGCGAGAGCAATGGCGACCTGATGCTGGTGACCACGCTGCGCGTGGACGCCGCCCCGCAGGGCGAGGCGTGGCTGGCGGTCGGCTGCGGCAGCGGCTGCGCCGCGCGGGTGGCGATCGGGCCGACGCTGACCGCCCTGCCGGTCGGCCAGTGGAAGCGCGTGGGCGTGCCGCTCAAGTGCCTGGCGGCGGCCGGCGCGGATCTGAGCAAGCTGGATCGTCCGTGGGCATTGACCACGGCGGGCGCGATGACGCTGTCGGTGTCGCGGGTCGCGCTCGGCGCATTGAACGAAGCGGAGAGCACTGTCGCATGCCCGAGCGCGTGAGCCTGCGTCCTGCGTCAGCGCCCCTTGGGTGGGCCGGCGACCGAACCGCGCAGCACCAGCCGGTGCGGGACCACGTGGTCGCTGGACATGCGTGTGTCGTCGCGCTTGCGGCGGATGCTGCGCAGCAGGATGTCGATGGCGGCATCGGCCATCGAGGCGATCGGTTGGTGGATGGTGGTGAGTTCCGGCCACACGGTGGTGGCGGCCGAGGTGTCGTCGAAGCCGACCACCGACAGATCGCGCGGCACTTCCAGGCCGCGCCGGTGCGCCACGGAGATCGCCGCCGCGCCCATGTCGTCGTTGCTGGCGAAGATCGCGGTCGGCGGCCGCCGCTGCGACAGCAGCTTCTCGGCGGCGGCCAACCCCGAGCGGTAGGTGTAGTCGCCCTGCTGGACCAGGCCGGGTTCGACCTTCAGCCCGGCCTCCTGCAGCGCGGTCACGAAGCCCTCGTAGCGCCGCGCACTGGCGCTGAGGTCCTGGCGCCCGCGGATGAAGCCGATGCGCCGGTGGCCGTGCTGGATCAGGTGTTCGGCCATCTCCTTGCCGGCATGGAAGTCGTCGATGCGCACGCAGGAGATCGCGTCGCTGAGGCGCCCGGCGGCGATCGCGATCACCGGGATCCCGGCCTTCACCAATTCGCTCACCGCCGCCTGCGATTCGCACAACGGCGGCGGCAGGATCACGCCATCCACGCGCCCGCCCAGGGCACGCGCGGCCTTGCGCTCGGCATCGGGGTCCAGGTCTTCCCAGTAGTGGATGACCAACTGGATGGCGGCGTTGGAGGCGACGCGCAGCAGGCCGACCAGCAGCTCGCGCAGGTAGGCGCCGCTGGGATTGGTGTAGATCAGGGCGATGCGGGTGTGCTGCGCGGCGGCCAGCGAACTGGCAGCCAGGTTGGGCGTGTAGCCCAGCTCGCGCACCGCGCGCATCACGCGCTCGCGGGTGGCATCGCGCACCTTGCCCTGGTTGATCGCGCGCGACACCGTCATCGGCGAAACCCCGGCCAAGGCCGCCACCTCGTCGATCGTCACCCCGCTGGTCTTGCGGCGGACCGCTTTCTTCGGCTTGTCCAAAACGCGTTCCCTTTGTTGTTCCTGACGCTGCCGCGCCGCGGGTACGCCGTCAGCTTACAAGGTTTGCTGGCGGCGCTTGGGTGCCGTCCGCATGTCATGCGGTGTCAGTGGATGGCATGCGCTGCCATGGTGCTGATGGCCTGCGCGGGCAGCCTGCGCGCGGAGGACGGCGCAGCGCTGTGGCTGCGTTACCTGCCCTTGCAAGGCGCCGCACGTGCGGATGGCGACACGCGCCTGGACGAGGTGGTGGCGCCGGCGCGGACGCCGACGCAGCGCGTGGCGCGAGACGAGCTGGTGCGTGGACTCACCGGCCTGCTGGGGCGCGCCCCGGCGGCGCGTGCGGCCGCAAGCGGCGATCATGCGGTGATGCTGGGCACGCCGCAGTCGTCGCCAGCGCTCGCGCCGTTCCGCGAGGAGATCGCGTCGCTGGGCGAGGAGGGTTACCTGCTCAAGCGTGCCCGTATCGATGGGCACGCGGTGGTGCTGGTGGCGGGACGCCGGGACATCGGCGTGTTGTACGGGGTCTTCCATCTGCTGCGATTGCTGCAGACCGGCTCGTCGCTGGAGGCGCTCACGGTGCATGAGTCGCCACGGATCCAACGGCGCGTGCTCGACCATTGGGACGACCTGGACGGCCATGTCGAGCGCGGCTATGCAGGCCGCTCGCTGTGGGACTGGCAAAGCCTGCCGGAATGGCGCGACCCGCGTTACACCGACTACGCGCGCGCCAACGCCTCGATCGGCATCAACGGCACCGTGCTCAACAACGTCAACGCCAACGCGCAGAGCCTGGCGCCGGTCTATCTCGACAAGGCGGCGGCGCTGGCGGACGTGTTCCGGCCCTACGGCATCCGCGTCTACCTGAGCGCACGCTTCAGCGCCCCCATCGAACTGGGGGGATTGAACACCGCCGATCCGCGCGACCCGGCCGTGCAGCGCTGGTGGCGCGACAAGGCCGACGAGATCTATGCGCGCATTCCGGATTTCGGCGGCTTCCTGGTCAAGGCCAATTCGGAAGGTCAGCCCGGCCCGCAGGACTATGGCCGCTCGCATGCCGACGGCGCCAACCTGCTGGCCGATGCGCTGGCGCCGCACGGCGGCGTGGTGATGTGGCGGGCCTTCGTCTACGCCCACGACGTGCCGGTGGATCGTGCCATGCAGGCCTACACCGAGTTCGTCGGCCTCGACGGCGCCTTCCGCCCGAACGTGATCGTGCAGGTCAAGAACGGGCCCATCGATTTCCAGCCGCGCGAGCCCTTCCATCCGCTGTTCGGCGCCATGCCGCGCACGCCGCTGATGCTGGAGGTGCAGATCACCAAGGAGTATCTGGGCTTCGCCACGCACCTGGTGTACCTGGGGCCGCTGTACGAGGACGTGCTGCAATCCGACACCCATGCCCGCGGCGCGGGATCCACGGTGGCGGACGTGGTGGATGGCACATTGGAAGGCCACGCCCTGACCGGCATCGCCGGCGTCGCCAACATCGGCAACGACCGCACCTGGAGCGGCTCGCACTTCGACCAGGCCAACTGGTACGCCTTCGGTCGCCTGGCCTGGAATCCGCACCAATCCGCCCGCGCCATCGCCGAGGAGTGGACGGCGATGACGTTTTCGCCGGCACCGCAGGTGGTGCAGCCGATCGTCGGGATGATGATGAGCTCGCGCGAGGCCGCGGTGAACTACATGACCCCATTGGGCCTGCACCACCTGATGGCGCGCGGCCACCACTACGGCCCCGGCCCCTGGGTGGACGGCGGCCCGCGCGCGGACTGGACCGCGGTGTACTACCACCGCGCCGACCGCAATGGCATCGGCTTCGACCGCACTACGCATGGCAGCAATGCGGTGAGCCAGTACGCGCCGGACGTGGCGGCCGTGTATGGCGACACGACGCGGGTGCCCGAGTCGCTGCTGCTGTGGTTCCACCACGTGCCGTGGGACCACCGCATGGCCTCCGGACGACCGTTGTGGGACGAACTGGTCGGCCGCTATGCGCTGGGCGTGCGCCAGGTGCAGACCATGCAGGCCACCTGGGACGGCCTGCGCGGCAAGGTGGATGCCGAGCGGCACGCGCAGGTGGCGGCGTTCCTGCGCATCCAGCTGCGCGAGGCGCAGTGGTGGCGCGATGCCAGCGTGGCGTACTTCCAGTCGGTCAGCGGACGGCCGTTGCCTGCAGGCGAAGCGCCGCCGCCGCACCCGTTGGCCTGGTACCAGGCACTGCAGTTCCCTTCCGCACCCGGAGATGGACGATGAAGCCGACCATGTGGACGGGCTGGCTGCTGGCGGCGGCCTTGGGGTGCAGCGCCACGCCCGGCATGGCGCAGGACGCGGCGCCGCCGCTGTTGCATGCGCTGTTTCAGGATCACGCCGTGCTGCAGCGCGACCGGCCGATGCCGGTGTGGGGGAACGCCGCGCCGGGTGCCACGGTGTCGGTGACCTTCGCCCGCCAGTCGGTCAGCGCACGTGCCGATGCCGGCGGCCGCTGGCATGCCACGTTCAAGCCGGTCGCCGCGGGCGGTCCTTACGACATGACGGTGCGCGCGGGACAGGCGCGCCAGGTCGTGCGCGATGTGCTGGTGGGCGATGTGTGGCTGTGTTCCGGGCAGTCGAACATGGAGCTGCCGGTGTGGCGCGCGCTGGATGCGAGCCGCGAACTGGCCGCGGCCGCCGAGCCCAGCATCCGTCTGTTCACCGTGCCCAAGGCCGCGGCGGTCGCGCCGCAGGATGCGTTCCCTGCTGCGGTCGCGTGGCGACCCGTGGCGCCGGACACGGTGCGGGAGTTTTCGGCCGCGTGCTTCTACTTCGCGCGGGAGTTGCAGAAGACGGTCAAGGTGCCGATGGGGCTGATCCAGTCGGCCTGGGGCGGTGCGCGGATCGAGGCCTGGACCAGCGCCGAGGCGCTGCGTGCGCAGGGCGGCATGGACGAGGCGCTGGACGTGCTGGCGCTGTCTGCCACCGATCCCATCGCGGCGAGCGCACGCTGGGGTCGGCACTGGCAGCAGTGGTGGACCACGCGCGCCGGTGCCAAGCCGGCCGATACGCCGTGGCAGCCCGGCACTGGCGGCACCGGATGGCAGGACGCGCCAGAGGCGCTCGGCGCATGGGAGCGCTGGGGCGTGCCTGCGCTCGCCGACTACAACGGCATGGTCTGGTACCGCACCCAGGTCACCCTGAGCGCCGCGCAAGCGGCGCAGGGCGCACGGCTGGTACTGGGGCCGGTCGACGAAACCGACATGACCTGGGTCAACGGCGTGGCCGTGGGCAGCCAGAACGCGCCGAGCGATTCACGCCGGTATGCGCTTGCGCCCGGCCTGTTGAAGGCCGGCACCAACACGGTGGTCGTCAACGTGCTGGATACCTACGGCGAGGGCGGACTGGCAGGCCCCGCCAGTGCGCATGCCGTCGAATTGGCCGATGGCACGCGCATCGTCCTGGATCGGCATTGGCAGTATCGGGTCGCGCCCGATCCGCAGTCCCCGCCGCTGGCGCCATGGCATGCGGCCTCCGGCATGTCGACGCTGTACAACGGCATGATCGCGCCGCTGGGGCGTTACGGGCTGCGCGGCATGCTGTGGTACCAGGGCGAATCCAACACCGGCGACGGCGCGGCCTATGCGATGCGGTTGCGCGGCTTGCGCGACGACTGGCGCCGGCAGTTCGGCGCAAAGATGCCGCTGCTGGTGGTGCAGCTCGCCGGCTACGGCCTGCCGCCGCAGGCCCCGGTGGAGAGCGGCTGGGCGCAGGTGCGCGAGGCGCAGCGCCGCGTGGCCGCGGAAGACGCGTACAGCGGCCTCGCGGTGGCCATCGACATCGGCGATGCCTACGACATCCATCCGCCGAACAAGCAGGAACTGGGACGGCGCCTGGCGCGGGCGGCGCGCCACGTGGTCTACGGCGAACGCGCGCTGGCGCCGTCCGGCCCGATCCCCCGCACGGCAACGCGCACGCAGGGCGGAGTGCGCATCGTGTTCGACGACGTCGACGGCAGCCTGGTCACGACCGGGGCAAGCGGCCCCGTCGGCTTCGAACTCTGCGATGCCCAGGCGCAGCGCTGTACCTATGCCGAAGCCGCGCTGGACGGGCGCGCCGTCGTCCTGCGCAGTCCCCAGGCCGTCGCCGCCGCGCGCGTGCGCTACTGCTGGGCCGATGGCCCGATCTGCACGCTGCGCGACCGTTCCGGTGCGCCGGCAGGACCGTTCGAACTCGCACTGTCCGAAGGAGTTCCCTGATGCGCCCGTTGCTCGCCACGGCCGTCCTGCTGTTGTCCGCGGCGCTGCAACCGCTGTGGGCCGCGCCAGCGCCGCCGGTCTATTTCGACTGGTTCGACTACGCCGGGAGCGACGCAGCCCTCGAGGCGCCGTTGCCGGCCGGGCATTACCGCAACCCGATCCTGGCCGGCTTCCACGCCGACCCGAGCATCGTCCGCGCGAACGGGCGGTTCTATCTGGTCAATTCCAGCTTCACCTACTTCCCGGGCATTCCGGTATTCGAAAGTGTCGACCTGGTGCACTGGAAACAGATCGGCAACGTGATCGAGCGGCCGACGCAACTGGATTTCGACGGCCTGAGCGTGTCGCGCGGCATCTTCGCGCCGGCCATCTCCTATCACGACGGGGTGTTCTACGTGGTCACCACTGCCGTGGACAGCGGCGGCAACTTCATCGCCACCGCGCGCGATCCCGCTGGCCCCTGGTCGGATCCGCACTGGCTGCCGGGCATCGGCGGCATCGATCCGTCGCTGTTCTTCGACGCCGACGGCCGCGTCTACCTGCTCAACAACGACGTGCCGCCCGGCGCGCCGCGCTACGACGGCCACCGCGCGATCTGGATGCAGCAACTCGACCTGGCGACCTTCACCCCGGTGGGGCCGCGCAAGGTGCTGATCGACGGCGGCGTCGAGCCGGCAAAGAATCCGATCTGGATCGAGGGGCCGCATCTGTATCGACGCGACGGCTGGTACTACCTCTCCGATGCCGAGGGCGGCACCGGACCGCAGCATTCGCAGGTGGTGCTGCGCAGCCGCGACGTGTGGGGGCCTTACCAGCCGTATGCGGGCAATCCGATCCTCACCCAGCGCGACCTGCCCGACGACCGATCGCTGCCGATCGCCAACGCCGGGCATGCGGATATTGTGGAAGGGCCGGACGGTTCCTGGTGGGCGGTGTTCCTGGCCAGCCGCACCTACGACGTGCGCCACTACAACACCGGGCGCGAGACCTACCTGCTGCCGGTGCAGTGGCGCGACGGCTGGCCGGTAATCCTGCCGGCCGGGCAGGCCATCCCGTATGCGGTCAAGGTGCCGTCGTGGATGCAGGGCGAGGCGTCGCAGGCGCCGTCCACCGGCAACTTCGTCGAGCGCGATGAGTTCGATGCGCCGACGCTTGGCCGCGGCTGGTTGCGCGTGCGTGTGCCCAGGCAGGACTGGGCGGACCTGCGCACGCGTCCGGGCAGCCTGGCCGTGCATCCGTTGCCGGAGAACCTGGACACCTTGCGCAACCCCGCGTTCCTGGGGCGTCGCCAACAGCATTTACGGTTCGAGGCCAGCACCGCAATGACGCGCCCCGAAGCGGGCGTGGCGGCGGGGCTGGCGGCGTTCCAGAACGAGGACTGGTGGTATTTCCTCGGCGTGCGCAGTCTCGGCCGCGATCGCGTGGCGGTGTTCCTCGAAGCGCGCGCGGGCAAAGGCGCGACCAAAACGCTGGCCGGCCGCGAACTGGACGCGTCCACGTCGCTGCGCCTGAAGATCTCGGGTGACGAAGGAGCGTACGCGTTCGCGTTCGACGCCGGCACGGGGCAGGGTTGGCAGACCCTCGCCGACGACGTCGACGGAACCGTGTTGAGTACGGATCGTGCAGGCGGCTTCGTGGGCGCCCTGCTCGGTCCTTTCGCGCGCGACGAGCGCGCCTCCAGGAGCAAACGATGATGACGCGCAGGTCTTCCTTTCGCAGCGGTGTTCGCGGCCGCCTGTTCCGTACGCTGGCGCTGTGCGTCGCTGCCACACTGGCTTGCGCCGGCCACGCCGAAGACGCCAAGCCGTGGCAGGACACCTCGGCCAGCTTCGAAGCCCGCGCGGCGGCGCTGGTCGCGCAGATGACCCTGGAGGAAAAAGCGGCGCAGATGCAGAACGCCGCGCCGGCGATCGAGCGCCTGGGCGTGCCGGCCTACGACTGGTGGAACGAGGCGCTGCACGGTGTGGCGCGAGCGGGGCGGGCCACCGTGTTTCCGCAGGCCATCGGGCTGGCCGCCACCTTCGACGTGCCGTTGATGGGGCAGGTGGCCAGCACCATCAGCGACGAGGCGCGCGCCAAGCACCACCAGTTCCTGCGCGAAGGCGCGCATGGCCGTTACCAGGGGCTGACCTTCTGGTCGCCGAACATCAACATCTTCCGCGACCCGCGCTGGGGCCGCGGCCAGGAAACCTACGGCGAGGATCCCTACCTCACCGCGCGCATGGGCGTGGCCTTCGTGCAGGGGCTGCAGGGCGACGACCCGGTGTACCGCAAGCTCGATGCCACCGCCAAGCATTTCGCCGTGCACAGCGGCCCGGAGGCCGACCGCCACCACTTCGACGCCCGCCCCAGCAAGCGCGACCTCTACGATACCTACCTGCCGGCATTCGAGGCGCTGGTGAAGGAGGGTCAGGTGGACGCGGTGATGGGCGCCTACAATCGCGTGTACGGCGAGTCCGCCAGCGCCAGCCAGTTCCTGCTGCGCGACGTGTTGCGCCGCGACTGGGGCTTCACCGGCTACGTGGTGTCGGATTGCTGGGCCATCGTCGATATCTGGAAGCATCACCACCTCGCGCCCAGCCGCGAGGCCGCCGCGGCGCTCGCGGTCAGGAACGGCACCGAACTGGAGTGCGGCCAGGAGTACGCCACGCTGCCGGCGGCGGTACGCCAGGGGCTGATCGGCGAAGCGGAGATCGACGACGCGGTGACGCGCCTGTTCGCCGCGCGGATGCGACTGGGCATGTTCGACCCGCCCGAGCGCGTGCGCTGGGCGCGGATCCCCGCCTCGGTGAACCAGGCACCCGCGCACGATGCGCTGGCCTTGCAGGCCGCGCAGGAATCGCTGGTGCTGTTGAAGAACGATGGCGTGCTGCCGCTGTCGCGCACGCTCAAGCGCATCGCCGTGGTCGGCCCGACCGCCGACGACACCATGGCCTTGCTCGGCAACTACTTCGGCACGCCGGCGGCGCCGGTGACGATCCTGCAGGGCATCCGCGACGCGGCCAAGGGCATCGACGTGCGCTATGCGCGCGGCGTGGATCTGGTCGAAGGGCGCGACGATCCGAGCGCCACGCCACTGATCGAAGCAGCCTATCTTCGGCCCTCGGCGGACTCGCCGGAACGCGGCCTGCGCGGCGAATACTTCCGCACGCCCGATCTGTCGGGGACGCCGGCGCTGGTGCGCACCGACGCGCAGATCGGCTTCCGCTGGGACCGCGGTTCGCCGACCGACAATCTGCTGGCCCGCGGCGAAGCGGGGCCGGGGCAGGGCATTCCCAACGATCATTTCAGCATCCGCTGGAGCGGTCAGTTGCTGCCGCCGGTCTCGGGCCGCTACCGGATCGAGGCGGCCGCCGACGACGGCTTCCGCCTCTATGTCGACGGCAAGCTGGTGCTGGATCACTGGACCGACAGCGAGCGCATGCGCGCCGACGGCGTGGACCTGGACCTGCAGGCGGGCCGCGCCTACGCGGTGAAGCTGGAGTACTACGACGCCGAGCGCGACGCGAGCGTGCGCCTGGGCTGGCGCATGCCCGGGGCGAAGCCGCCGTTCGACGAGGCGCTCGATGCCGCGCGCAACGCGGACGTGGTGGTGTTCGTCGGCGGGCTGACCGGCGATGTCGAGGGCGAAGAGATGAAGGTGGACTACCCGGGCTTCGCCGGCGGCGACCGTACCGACCTGCGCCTGCCGGCACCGCAGCGCGCTCTGCTGGAAGCGCTGCACGCCACCGGCAAGCCGGTGGTGATGGTGCTGACCGGCGGCTCGGCGCTGGCGGTGGACTGGGCGCAGGCGCATCTGCCAGCGATCCTGATGAGCTGGTATCCGGGGCAGCGCGGCGGCACCGCGGTGGGCCAGGCGCTGTTCGGCGAGGTCAACCCCGCCGGCCGCCTGCCGGTGACGTTTTACCGGGCGGACCAGGCGCTGCCCGCCTTCGACGACTACGCGATGGAAGGCCGCACCTACCGCTATTTCCGCGGCACGCCGCTGTATCCGTTCGGCCACGGCCTGTCGTACACGCGCTTCGACTACGGCAAGCTGCGCGTGGATGCGCCGCGCATCGCCGACGATGGACGCCTCAAGGTGCAGGTGGAGATGGCCAACACCGGCAAGCACGCCGGCGACGAAGTCGCGCAGCTGTACGTGCGGCGGCTGGCGGCCGCGCCGGGCGATGCGCAGCAAACGCTGCGCGGCTTCCAGCGCGTGCACCTCGCCCCGGGCGAACGCCGGACCCTGACGTTCGAGCTGGATGCGCAACAGGCACTGCGCCAGTACGACGAGGCGCGCGGCGCGTATGTCGTGCCGGCGGGACGCTACGAAGTGCGGATCGGCGGCTCCAGCGCCGATGCCCGCGTGCGCGCCGGCTTCACCGTGGAGGCGCGCCGTGACTGAGCCCCGCAGTGCGGAGACCGCCGCGCACACGCTGTCGGTGCGCGAGAAGCTGGGCTACAGCCTGGGCGACCTGGCGGCAAACCTGATCTTCCAGACGCTGATCACCTACCTGGCGTTCTTCTACACCGACGTGTACCGATTGCCGGCCGCCACGGCGGCGACGATCATCTTCGTGATCGGCCTGCTCGGCGCGTTCGTGTTCACCCCGCTGATCGGCATTGCCGCCGACCGCACGGCGACCCGCTGGGGCAAGTTCAGGCCCTGGATCCTGTGGACGGCGATCCCGTTCGGCGTGCTGTCGCTGCTGGCCTTCAGCACGCCGGAGCTGGGCGCGCGCGGCAAGGTCGTCTATGCGTTGACCACCTATGGCCTGCTGATGCTGGTGTACGCGGCCAACAACCTGCCGTACTCGGCGCTCAGCGGCGTGCTCACCGGCAACATGGCTCAGCGCAACAGCCTGTCGGCCTACCGCTTCGTGGCGGTGATGATCGCGCAGTTCATCATCCAGGTGCTGCTGTTGCCGCTGGTGCTGATCCTGGGTGACGGCGACAACGTGCGTGGTTTCGAGCGCCTGATGACGGTGTTCGCGGTGGTGGGCACGCTGTTCTTCCTGATCACCTTCGCCACCACCCGCGAGCGCATCGTCCCGGCCAAGGAACAGTCTGCCGGCGTGCTGCAGGACCTGATCGACCTGCTGCACAACCGGCCGTGGAAGGTGATGCTGGCGCTGACGGTGCTGGTCTTCGTCAACCTGGCGCTGAAGGGCGGCACCTACATCTACTACTTCCAGTATTACCTGAGCGAGGCCGCGCTGGCGGGCTTTCTCGACGCCTCCGGCTTCAACGGTTTCATCGGCGGGGTGAACGCGGTGCTCGGCGGATGGGGCCTGTCCGGCTTCACCTGGCCGCACGATCCGGCGACCTCGGCGTTCAGCCTGTTCAACGCCTGCGGCATCCTGTGCATGATCCTGGGCATCGGCTTCTCGCGGCGCCTGGCCGACCGCTTCGGCAAGCGCGATGCCTTCGGCGGCGCGCTGCTGGTCTCCACTCTGTTCCTGCTGGTGTTCTACGTCCTGCCGCCCACTGCGATCGGCGTGGCCTTCGGCGCCTTCATGCTGCACGGCTTCTGCTACGGCATCACCATTCCCTTGCTGTGGGCAATGATCGCCGACGTCGCCGACTATTCCGAATGGAAGAACCATCGCCGCGCCACCGCGATCATCTTCTCGGCGATGCTGTGCGGGTTGAAGATCGGGCTCAGCATCGGCGGCGCGCTGGTCGCCGGCATCCTCGCGCACCACGGCTACCAGGCGGGCGCGCCGCAGCAGCCGCAGGCCGTGGTGGACGGCATCCGCCTGACCGTGAGCGTCTACAGCGCCATTCCGTTCCTGGTCGCGGTGGCGCTGCTGTGCTTCTACCGGATCGACAAGCGCATGGAACGTCGCATCGAACACGACCTGCAGGCGCGGCGCCAGGGCAGCGACCTCGACCATCTCGCGGCGCACGCCGTCTCGCAACCGCTGGTCACCCACATCTACACGGCCGATCCGTCGGCCCATGTGTTCGAGGGACGCCTGTACATCTATCCGTCGCACGACATCGACAGCGGTGCGCCGTTTGACGACGACGGCGGTCACTTCGGCATGGAGGACTACCACGTGCTGCGTATGGACACGCCCGACGGAGCGGCCACCGACTGCGGCGTCGCCCTGCATGTGCGCGACGTGCCTTGGGCCAGCCGGCAGATGTGGGCGCCGGACGCGGCCAGCCGCGACGGTCGCTATTACCTGTACTTCCCCGCCAAGGACGCGCACGGCCTGTTCCGCATCGGCGCGGCGGTGGCCGATCGTCCGGAAGGCCCGTTCGCCGCCGAACCCGAGCCGATCGCCGGCACCTATTCGATCGACCCGGCCGTGTTCGAGGACGACGACGGCGCGCACTACCTGTGCTTCGGCGGCATCTGGGGCGGGCAGTTGCAGAAATATCGCGACGATCGCTTCGATGCGGCGCACGTCGAGCCTGTCGGCGACGAACCGGCGCTGGGGCCGCGGATCGCCAGGCTCGACCCCGGCATGACGCAGCTGGCGGAGCCCACACGCGAAATCGTCATCCTCGACGAACACGGCCGGCCGCTGCGTGCCGACGACCACGCGCGCCGCTTCTTCGAGGGACCGTGGCTGCACAAGGATCAGGGCCGGTATTACCTGTCGTATTCCACCGGCGATACGCACCTGCTGTGCTATGCCATCGGCGACAGTCCGTATGGCCCGTTCACCTATCGCGGCGTGCTGTTGAAGCCGGTAGTGGGCTGGACCACGCACCACTCCATCTGCGCGTTTCAGGGGCGCTGGTACCTGTTCTACCACGACGCCCTGTTGTCCGGCGGCGTGACCCACCTGCGCTCGGCCAAGTGCACGCCGCTGCACGTCGAGCCGGACGGGAGCATTCGCACGGTCGATCCCTATGGTGGCTGAAAGGCCGTGGTCTAGTGACACTGCGCCGCCTGCGGAGTTGGCGGGCGGCGCATTGGCCTCCTCTAGGCGTCGGCTGCCATGCAGCCAAGGCGAGCGAAGTGCTATGCGTTCCGATGGCGCAATGCGTCGGGACTGAAGTCCCTCCCACCGTGCACTCGATGGGTTCCCCGCGAGCCCCTGTGGGAGCGACTTCGGTCGCGACGAGTGAAGCCATCCAATCACCGATTGCAACAGCAGTCGGGACTGAAGTCCCTCCCACCGTGCACCCGGCACGCTCCCCGGAAGCCCCTGTGGGAGCGACTTCAGGGCACCTCGAACAACCTGCCAGGACCTGGAGCCAGGGGTAGCATCTGTCGCAACGGCACCAGAGCGGCGCCTGATCGTGGTGGTTGGGAGGCTGAGGTGGCCGCTGGGCTACCTCAGCCGATCACGCTGGCACCATGGCCCGCTCCTGTAGCCGTGCCAGCCGCATCACGTTATGGCTGGCGACCTTCAGCCCGATCACCACCTTTGCCCGCGCCAAGCCGATGCAGCGTACGAACTTGCCGCCTTGTTGGGCCAAGCGTGCAAACGGGTGCTCGCCGAACACCCGATCCTTGGCAATTCGACGGTTCCGGCGCTTTGCTGCCTCGCTCAAGGGCTTGCGCGCATGCCCTTGATGTTGGATCGCGGGGCGGTAACCACGCCTTTTCAGGTCTGCTTCCCGCGCTGCATCGGCATACCCGCTATCGGCCCATACCGTGCGGCCCGGGTCCAGCACCTGCTCGAAGTGACGGCTGTCGTGCACGTTGGCCGCGCTCACGTCGTAGCGGCGGATGAAGCCCCAGCGACGGTCCGTGCTGGCGTGCAGCTTGTAGCCGTAGAACGCCACCCCATGCTTCCTGGTCCAACGTGCCTGCATATCCTTCTGCGCACGTTTGGCATCGCTCCAGTCCTGGCCGACGTCATCGCCCTGCTTGATCTGCGCGTTCTCTTCGCGCGTGTTGCGCTGGATCGGAGCGCTGACGATGCTGGCGTCGATGATCTGACCGCCGCGGGCAATGAACCCGGCACGTTGCAATTGCTCACCGATCGCCGCGCTGATGTCGCCCATCAGATCCTTGGTCTTGAGCCGTTCGCGCCACACCCAGATCGTCTTGGCGTCGGGCACCTTGCCGCTGTGTTCCAGTCCGAGGAATTGCTGGAAGCTGCGCCGATCCAGCACCTGGTACTCCAGCGCATCGTCGGAGAGATTGTACAACTGCTGCAACAGCAGCAGCTTGATCATCACCTGCGTCGGCCAAGCCGGACGGCCACCGCGCTTGCCAGTACCCAAGCACAGCTTCGCGTCTACGGCGTGAGCAATCCCGGCAAAGTCGATATGCCGTGACAGCAGAGCCAGAGGATCGCCGATCTGCTGCCGCTTGGCTTCGCGTTCGTGGCCGGCAAACAGGCTGATCATCGTGGCGTCCTCGGCGTGTTCTCCAAACCAATGATGCCAAAGGCGGGGTTTTTAGAGGTGCCCTTCAGTCGCGACCAGTGAAGCCATCCAATAACCGATTGCGACAGCAGTCGGGACTGAAGTCCCTCCCACCGTGCACTCGATGGGTTCCCCGCAAGCCCCTGTGGGAGCGACTTCAGTCGCGACGAGTGAAGCCATCCAATGACCGATTGCGACAGCAGTCGGGAATGAAGTCCCTCCCAGAATTGCGATAGCCAGCCATGCGCGGCGCCATTAGACCGACCGCGGCAACAGCTCCAACCCCTGGATCTCGCGAATCCCCAGTCCCGGCGCATCGCCGATGCGGATCTGCGCCTCGTCGAACTGCACCCCGCCCACCACCGGCTCGAACGCCCCCAGCGACGGTCCATCCAAATCCACCTTGGTGATGACGTCCGCGCGCGCCACCGCCAGGTGCGCCGCCGCGGCCACACCGATGCTCGATTCGAGCATGCAGCCGATCATGCATGGCACCCCATACACCGCGGCAATGTCGGCGATGCGCAGCGCGTTGGACAGGCCGCCGGCCTTGACCAGCTTGATGTTGACGATGTCCGCCGCGCGCCGCTGCAGCAGCGCGATCGCCTGCGCCGGCGAGAACACGCTCTCATCAGCCATCACCGGAGTCTGCACGCGCTCGGTCACGTACTGCAGGCCGTCCACGTCGCCGGCCTTGACCGGCTGCTCCAGCAGTTCCAGCGTCACCCCGGCGCGCTCCAGCGCGTGCATCGCCTGCACCGCCTGCTTCGGCGTCCAGCCCTGGTTGGCGTCCAGCCGCAGTTGCGCGCGATCACCGACCGCGGCATGGATCGCCTTGACCCGTGCGATGTCCTCGGCCAGATCGGTGCCGATCTTGATCTTCAGCGCCACGAAGCCGCGCGCCAGCGCCGACAGCGCGTCGGCCACCATCGTGTCCACGGCATTCACGCTGATGGTCAGGTCGGTGGTCAGGTGCGGCGTGCCGCCGCCGAGCAGGCGGTACAGCGGTGCGCCGTGCTGCTGCGCCCACAGGTCGTGCACGGCGATCTCCAGCGCCGCCTTGGCGCTGCTGTTGTGTTCCAGCGCGCCCTGGATCAGGCCGCGCAGGCGCTGCAGGTCGGCGATGTCCTCGCCGATCAGGCGCGGTGCCAGGCAGCTCTCGATCGCCGCGATGATCGCTCCATGGGTGTCGCCGGTGATCGGCGGCGTGGCCGGGGCGCTGCCATGCCCGATCCGGCCATCGTCGGTGTGGACCATGACCACCACGTCCTCGATCGCCTGCACGGTGCGCAGCGCGGTCTTGAACGGGGTCTTCAGCGGCACGCGCAGCATGCCCAGGCGGATCTCGGTGATCTTCATTCGGCGGTCGGCGCGTGCAGGCGCTGGATGCGGGTGATGCGGTCGATGAACGGCGTGCCGTCGCCGAGCAGCAGCGGTTCCAGCGGCGTCACCGACACGCCGTTGAGGCGCACGCGCTGCAGCTGGCCGGCGGCGTTGCGGTAGCTGGCGCCGGCCACGTCGTGGATTACCCAGGTCTGGCCGTCTTCGTGGCCGATCACCAGCATCACGTGGCCGGGGATATAGACCAGGTCGCCGACGCGCAGTTGCGCCAATGCCTGCCGCCGCTGCGGCAGCGGGTCGCTGGCGGTGTAGGGTACGGACGCAAGCCCCGGGCTGCGCGCCTGGTCGCCGGTGTTGCGCGGCAGCTCGATGCCGAGGCTGCGGTGCAGGTCGACCACGAAGCCGCTGCAATCGCGCGCGTCGTAACTGTTGCCCCAGCCGTAGCGCTCGCCGAGAAACTTGAACGCCTGCTGCAGCAGCATCTGCGGCGTGGGCGGCAGCGGCGCCTCGGCGACGTCGGCGCTGCGCGGCACCAGGGCGGGCGCCAGTTGCAGGCGTCCGTCACGGTCGCGCAGCGGCAGCTGCACCACGTAGGCGGCCAGCGGCGACTGGCCGTTGACCACGTTCTGCGGCGGCCAGTCGCGCAGCAACGGCAGCGCGCTGCCCATGTCCAGGGCCACCTGCGAGGCGGCCGGCAGGTCCGGGGTGAACACGGTGGCCACGCGCGCACCGGTGACCAGTAGCCGCGGCGTGCGCTGCGCGTACGCCAGCACGCTGGCGCGGTCGCTCTCGGCCACGCGGTCGCGGGCGATCCAGGCAGCGTAGTTGTTCGCCAGCACGAACAGCCACTGGCCATCGGCACTGGCGTGCAGGATCGCCACTGCAGTGCCCGGATACAGCGCCGATTCCTGGAAGCGGTCGATGTCGCGATCGGCGCGGTCGCTGAACACGCGCTCGGCGGTCGGGAAGCGCCGCAGGTCGGCGCGTTGCACCACCAGCGCGTAACGCGGCTGCACCTGCGCCGGCAGCGCGTCCAGCGCCAGCGCGCGCTGCAGCGCCTGCAATCGCGCGGCGTCCAGTACGCCGCCCTGGCTGTCGTAGAGCGTGCGCGTCGGTGGCGCCGACAGCGCCAGGATCTGCGCGCGCACCTGCGCGGCGGGCAGTTGCGTCGGCAGCGCCGTCAGGTCGTGCATCGACGTGTCGTCGCGCAGCAGCCGGGCGTTGAACGCGGCGCGCTGCGTCGCCTCCAGCAGCGGCGGCGACGCCGCCGGCAGCCGCGCGATCCAGTGTTCGGCCTGCAACTGCGCCGGTTGTGCCTGCAGCGGCATGGCCTCGGTGGCGCGTGCCGTGGCGATGGCGCCGCTCGCCGCCGCGGCGAGCAACAGGCACAGGCCGCGCATCGTGATCATGGGAACCCACTGTCTGGAAAGAAGGTTGGCGTGTGCTACACGCCGACGCCAGGATCTTCGATTCCCGGTTTTTTCCTGTCAAGGCGCTGCGTTGACAGGTTTTGCGAGCGCGTGTTACACCCGGCTGCACAGGGGGCGCGTGGCGATGGCGCTGGGGAACGTGCAGGCACCGCACGGCAGCGCCGCGTCCGCTCGGCAAGATGCAGGAACCCGCAACACGATGGCCGCGTGCCGCGCACGGGTCATCGCCGTGTGCGTGGACGCCAGGGACAGGCGCTCGGCCGTGGCCGCGCCCGCGGCGTTCGCGCCATCCACCCGCGCCAGCAGGAGAGCCGCGTGCCCATGCGAATCGTTCGTCGTCCTTTTCCCTTGCGGTCCGTGCGCGTGGCGCTGGCGTCGCTGGCGACGCTGGTCGGGGCCTTGCCGGCCGCGGCGCAGGAACAGGCGGCGACGCCGCGCGATCTCGATGCGGTACTGGTCACCGGCTCGCGCATCGCCCGCGCGCAGGTGGAAGGCCCGGCGCCGGTCACCGTCATCACCGCCGAGGACATCCGCAAGCAGGGCTTCGCCACGGTGTGGGAATCGCTGGGCACGCTGACCCAGTTCAGCGGCAGCACCTTCAACGAGAGCGACCAGACCGGCAGTTCGCCCAACGGCCAGTATCTCAACCTGCGCGGGCTGGGGCCGGGTTACCAGTTGATCCTGCTCAACGGCAAGCGCATGGCCGATTATCCGCAGCCCTACGGCGCCAACGGCACCGCGGTCAGCCTGGGCAGCATCCCCGCGGCGGCGGTGGAGCGCATCGAGGTGATGAGCGGCGGCGCCTCGGCCATCTACGGTTCCGATGCGGTCGCCGGCGTGGTCAACATCATCACCAAGCGCGATTTCCAGGGCGACAGCCTGCGCGTGCGTGCCGGCACCACCACCCGCGGCGGCGGCGATAGCGGGCAACTGCAGTGGACTGGCGGGCGCCGCGGCGACGGCTGGAGCGTCACCTACGCCTTCGAGCGGCTGGACCGCGAACCCATCGTCGCCCGCCAGCGCGACTTCATGGATTCCTACGACGACCATCCGGCCAACAAGGCCGATCCCAGCTCGCCCAACGTGTCGATCTCCGGCGTGTATTTGCGCCGCGGCACCACCTATCTATGGCCGCAGGCGGGCACGCTGTCGACCTCGCCGCAGGCGCTGGCCGCGGCCTGCGCCGCGACCAATCCGGCGTTTCGTCCGTACCGCACCAGCGACAGCCTGGCCGCGCCCAACCGCTGCGGCGCGTTCGACTACTACGCCGGGCGCTCTGTGCAGAACGGCTACGGCAAGACCTCGGCCTACCTGGCCGGCGATGCCGAACTCGGCCACGACGTGGTCGCCTATGCGCAACTGCTGGCCAACCGCGCGCAGGACAAGAGCTCCAGCCAGACCCACTACTACATCGGCGAAGGCGCGTTCACCGCCTACGATCCGGACCTGGGGCTGGTCACCGCGCAGCGCATCTTCCTGCCGGACGAGGTCGGCGGCATCAAGACCATCGACTACGACGAGCGCAGCTGGAACCTCAACGCCGGCGTGCGCGGCAAGGCCTTCGGTGGGCGCTTCGACTGGGATGCCAGCGTGTCGCTGTCGCGTTACGACATCACCACGCGGCGCCCGCGCTTCCTCACCAACGCGGTGCGCGATTACTACTTCGGGCCGGTGCTGGGCTATCGGCCGGACGGCACCGAAATCCGCCGTGTGCGCCCGGACCGGTTGTTCGCGCCCGGCAGCCCGGCGTTGTACCAGCAGCTCACCACCGAGGTGACCAGCCGCGGCGAATCGGCCACCGACCAGGCGCAGTTCGTGGTCAGTGGCGACCTGTTCGAGCTGCCGGCGGGCATGGTGCAGATCGCCACCGTGCTGGAAGCCGCGCGGCAGACCTACGACCTGCAGCCCGATCCGCGCACCACCGTCGACTACACCGGCAGCGAGCGCATCTACAACCTCACCCAGACGCCCGGCGGCGGCCCGCGCAAGCGCTACGCCGCAGGGCTGGAGCTGCGCGTGCCGATCGCCAGTCGGCTCAGCGCCACCCTGGCCGCGCGCTACGACGCCTACCACGACATCACCGCGGTCGATGGCGCGGCCACCTGGCAGGTCGGCCTGGAGTGGCGCCCGTTCGACACCCTGCTGCTGCGCGGCAGCCACGCCACCAGCTTCCGCGCGCCAGACCTGCTGTGGATCTACGCCGGCACCAGCGCCAACAATCCCACCGTGGTCGACGAATACCTGTGCCGCCGCGACGGTCTGGATCCGTTGTCGGCGGCCTGCGCGAGCGCGCACGAATACCAGACCTTTTCCACCCAGGCCTCCAACCCGCTGCTGCGCGAGGAGACCGGCAAGTCGACCACGCTCGGCGTGGTGTGGGATGCGCTGCCGGCGCTGTCGCTGAGCCTGGATTACTACCGCATCGAACTCAAGGGCAGGGTCGAAGCCATCTCCAGCGAAACCCTGTTGGAGAACAACGCCAACTGCCTGCTCGGCCGCGACCGCGCCGGCGCCGCGGTGGACACCGCCTCGGTGGCCTGCCGCTTCTACCTGGACGCGGTGACGCGCAGCCCCGGCACCGACCTGACCAGCGAAGGCCAGATCACCGCGTTCAAGACCTTCCCCATCAACCAGTCGCTGATGCGCACCGACGGCATCGACGCCAGCCTGCGCTACGACCTCGACCTCGGCGCCTGGGGCACGCTCGGCCTGCAGGGCGGCCTGACCCGGGTGCTGCGGATGGAGGTGGCGCAGTTCGCCGGCGCGCGCCCGGTGGACGTGATGAACGACGTCGACTACCTGGCGTTCCGCACGCGCGGCAACTGGCGTGCGAACTGGAACCGCGGCGACTGGTCGGCCAGCGTGTACGGCTACCGCTACGGCTCGCGGCCCGACTACGCCGAGCGCGGCCGGGTAGCACCCTACCTGGTGTGGAACCTCGACCTCGCCAAGCAGATCACCGACAAGGCGACCATCGGCCTGAGCGTGCTCAACGTGTTCGACGCGCTGCACCCGCGCGACGACACCTACACCACCTGGCCGTACTTCCCGCGGGTGTACAGCGCGATCGGCCGGCAGTGGTACGTCAACTTCAACTACCGCTTCTGAGTGCGCGGCGGTGAGCGTCGGCGCGTCCCTGCACGCCGTCGCCGCGCCGATTGCGTACGCTTGTGCGTCGCCGACCAGGAAGTGTCCATGACCCGTGTTCCCGTGCCGTCCCTGTCCGCCGTGCGCCGGCTGTTGCTGCTGGCCACGCTCGCGTTGCTCGGGGCCTGCGCGCACGCGCCGCAGCGCAATCCACTGGCCACCTGGGTGCCGTCGCCGAACTACGACGCGCGCCGGCCGATCCTGATCGTCATCCACTACACCGACCAGCACTCGGTGCAGCAGAGCCTGGATACGCTGCGCTCGCACAACAGCAAGGGCAAGGTCAGCGCCCACTACCTGATCGGCCGCGACGGCACGCGCTACCAACTGGTCGCCGACCAGGACCGCGCCTGGCACGGCGGCGCCGGGCGCTGGGGCACCATCACCGACATCAACTCCGCCTCGATCGGCATCGAACTGGACAACGACGGCAAGACCCCATTCGCACCGCAACAGATCGACAGCCTGCTGGTGCTGCTCGAGGACCTGTGCACGCGCCTGCGCATCCCGCGTACCCAGGTGGTCGGCCACGAGGACTTCGCGCCCTCGCGCAAGGTCGACCCGGGCCCGCTGTTCCCGTGGAAGCGACTGGCCGAGGCCGGCTTCGGCCGCTGGCCGGCCGCCGACACGCCGCCGGCGCCCCCCGGCTTCGATCCGTGGCAGGCGCTGGCGCTGATCGGCTATCCGGTCGACGACCGGGCGGCGACCCTGCGCGCCTTCCACCACCACTACCGCGGCAACGACGCCACCGCCTTCGACGCCGAAGACCTGCGCATCCTGTACGCGCTGACCCAGCCGCTGCTGGCGCGCCCGCAGCCGGTGCCGGCGATGGAGCCGGACGCGCCCTGAGCCGGGGCGCTGCGCCGCCAGCGTCGGTCTTGGCGGCGTGCACGCCTGTCACTTGGCGCCGCCGCGGTTCTTGGTAGCATCGCGCGCCAACGGACTCCAAAGGACGCAGTGCGATGAGGCGAGGAACCACGGCCCTGTGGGCAGCAACCTTCCTGCTGTTGGGCGGGTGCAAGGACAAGGCCGCCGATGCGCCGGCCGCGGCGCAGACCCCGGCGACGGCGAGCGCGCCCGCATCCGCCGCGCCCGCAGACGCGAGCGCCGCGGCGCAGCCGGCCGCCGCCGAGGTGCCGGCACCAGGCAAGGTGCTGGCCGACATCTACGGCGCCAAGGGCGACGGCTCGGCGTCCTACGCCATCGACAACGGCGCGGTGGCCAGCTTCTGGTACGGCTACCGCTTCGACCTCGGCGGCAAGCAGTACTACACCGGTTTCGCCAATGCCACCGGCGGCAAGTACGACAAGCCCGGGGACCAGGCCGGCGACCAGGACCTGCCCGACCCGGCCGCCACGGTCAGCATCAGCCAGGCCACCTACGTGCTCGACAGCGCCGGCGGCAAGCCGGCCTGGACCCTGTTCCACGCGCAGCGCTGGGCCGGCGATTTCGGCTCCGACGGCAAGGCCGACACCCTGGACGAACAGCGCAAGCCGCAGAGCACCGAGACCAAGGATGGCCACCTGCTGCTGGCGCTGCCGACCACCCGTTTCGCCGACGGCATCACCAGTGCCGGCTTCGCGGTGTTCACCTTCGACCCGAACAAGAACGACCTGGGCGACTACAAGGGTTGGGTCTACCTGGGCACGGTCGCCGCCGGCGAGGACAACAGCGCCGCGTGCGACGACCAGGGCACCATGAAATGCGCCACCAGCACCGGCACGCTGAGCTTCGTGCCGCCGGCCAGCGGCAATGTGCCGTCGCTGCGGATCGCCCTGCAGGGCACGGTGGTGGAAGGGCCGGGCAAGGTCCGCACGCTGGGCCCGGCCGACGCCGTCACCTACACCTACGACCCCGCCAAGCAGCACTACACCCCGCCGCTGGACCGCTGAACGGACGGCGCGCGGATGTGACGCGGCGCGCGCGGCAGCGGTGGTTTCGGGCGCGGGACCTGGTTTAAGATGCGCCCCACGGGGCCTGATGATCAGGCGAGTCATTCGCGAGCGGCATGGGATGCTGCACTCGCCCGAAATGCCGGCGTGGATTGCCGGCGTGCGGTTCGCCATGCGCGACCGCCATCACCGCCCCTGCTCGGGGCCGGCGTGCACGTCACCTTGTTCCGTCCGAAGCTGCGCCTGCGGGGAGTGTGCTCTCCGTGCAGCGCGCCGCGTCCGCGTCGTGCGCCGCCTGCGTCACGCCGGCCGCGGTAGCGGGGCGCATCGGAATGTGCAGGTGGGTTCTTCCGGCTTCTTCACCGAATACAGGATGTTCTGGACATGTCGAACGACAACAAGCGCGCCGCTCCCGAAGTGCCACCCGATGCGGGCAGCGTGCTGTACCTGATCTACGGCTGGGACGGCGATGGCGCCGTGTCCTACGAGATCGACAACGGTGCCGTGGTGAATTTCTGGGGCGGCCGGCATTTCGAGCTGGACGGCAAGCAGTACTACACCGGTTTCAGCTACGCCACGCCGGGCCGGTACGGCATCGACGATGCGGAAACCTTCCCGAACCCCGGCGAGGGCGTCTCGCTCGGTGCCGCGACCTTCCAGCTGACCACCCCGGGCGGCGAGCGGCCGTGGATGGTGCTGCATGCGCAGCGTTACGTCGGCAGCTTCGGCGCCTACGCGCGCGCCGATGCGTTCGATACCACCCGCGCGCCGCAGCAGCATGCGCTGGGCGATGGCCGGTTGCTGCTGGCCGTGCCGACCACCCGCTTCGAAAACGGCATCACCGAAGCCGGTTTCGCCATGTTCGTGTTCGATCCGAACCGGCACGACCTCGGCGATTACCGTAGCTGGGTCTACTGCGGCACGGTGGCGGCCGGCGAGGACAACGAGGCGGCCAGCGACCCGGACGGCGTGGTGCCGCACGTGTCCAGCACCGGCGCTCTGGAATTCCAGGCGGTGCCCGGCCAGCGCATGCCGGCGCTGCGGGTGGCGCTGCACGGCACCGCCATCGCCGGTCCCGGCCGCGCGCGCCTGCTCGATGGCAGCGACGTCCTGCAGTACGCCTACGACCCGGACAGCGGCCAGTACCAGCCGACGCCCGTCGCATGACTCCACGGCGCGCGGCGGCGCGCCGGTGACGCAGCACCCGATGTTCCGCAGTACGCAATCGTTCTGTTGACCGCGCACTAACAAGCTCATGGACGAGCTCGGTTGACCCAGGCGGCCGCGATGGCCGTACCTCAACCTCAAGGAGTTACACGAGATGGCACGCGATACCACCAAGGCAGAGAATCTCGACATCATCGAGCGGGAAGCCAGGCAGCGGCAGATTCCGGTCGACGATTTCATGCGTTTCGCCTACATCGAAACCGGCGGCCGCTTCGACGAGCAGGCCAGCCGCGGTCCCAACAGCGCCAAGGGCCTGTTCCAGTTCACGCCCGGCGCCGCCAGCGCCTACGGCATCCGCGGTCGCGAGCTCGACGCGGTGGCCAACACCGATGCCGCCGCGCGCATGTACCAGGACAATCGCAACAGCCTGACCCGCCAGCACGAGCGCGACGGCCGCGCCTACCTGTCCGGCAAGGCGCAGCCCGACGGCCTGGACATGTACATGGCGCACCAGCAGGGCGCCGGCGGCTATCGCTCGATCCAGGCCGCGATCGCCACCGGCCACTTCGAGCTGAAGGGCACCCGCGCCAACATCCTCAACAACGTCCCCGGCGAAAAGGATGCGCAGGGCGCGCGCCAGTTCCAGGCCTACACCGGCACCTCGCTGGCCGACTTCAAGAAGTTGTCCGACCAGGACATGGCCAAGGCCTTCGTGAAGTACTGGGACGCCAAGTACGACCACATCGCGATCCCGGAAAAGGGCATCAAGCCGCTCGCCGAGGGCCAGGCCGCCCAGGCGCCCGCGCGCACGCCGGCACCGGCCGGCGGCAAGCAGGGCGGCCATGACGGCATCGCGCTGACCGCCGCCTACGACCTGGGCGTCAAGCACGACGACGTCAAGTACGCGATCAACGTCAAGAGCAGCAAGTACTACCACCCCGGCGTGGACGGCAAGCATCTGTCGCAGGGCTACATCGACTGTTCCGGCTGGGTCACCGAGCTGCAGAACGCGACGATGAACGAGATCAACCGCAAGGCCGGTCGCGACGTGTTCGCCCAGAAGGACATGCTGGTGCAGGGCATGACCGGCTCCGGCGAGATCGTCAAGAAGGCCTACGACAGCTCCGGCGTGCTGCTGGAGGGCAAGGACGTGTTCAAGCCCGGCGCGCTGAAGGAAGGCATGGTCATCGGCGTGGATTCGGGCAAGACCGCGCACGAGCACTGGAAGGGCATCGACCACATCATGATGGTCGTGCGCGACCCCAAGAGCGGCGAACTGCTGGTCAGCCAGTCCACCGGCAGCAAGGGCGTCAACACCATGCCGCTGGACGACTACCTGGCCACGCATCAGAACGCCAAGCTGTTCGCCTCCGATCCGCTGGCCAAGGGCCGCGACCTGCTGCAGGACCGCCAGCAGACCCAGGCGCAGACGCAGGGCGCGCAGGAGCCGCGCACGGCGCTGAAGCCGGGCGAGCAGGGCGCCGACGTCAAGGCGATGCAGCAGCGCCTGATCGAGCTGGGCGTCAAGGACGACCAGGGCAAGCTGCTCAGCGGTACCGGCTACTACGGCGATCGCACCCAGCAGGTGGTCGCCAACCTGCAACGCGAGAAGGGCCTGGCGGCGACCGGCATCGCCGACAAGGCCACCCTGGAGGCGATCGCCAAGCAGCCGGCGCAGGCCAAGTCCGACGCGGCGACGCTGGCCGAAAACCCGCTGTACAAGCAGGCCATGGACCACCTGCAGAAGCAGGGACCCAACGGCGGCTTCAAGAGCGCCGAAGAGATGCAGCGCGCCGCCGGCCAGGTCGCGTTCGAGGCCAAGGTCAGCGGCATGAACCGCATCGACGACCTGGTGCTCAGCGGCGACCGCCGCGGCCTGATCGCCGTGCAGCGCAATCCCGACAATCCGCACGACGTCAATCGTGCCTACGTGGACAGGCAGCAGGCCGCGGCGGTGCCGCTGGAGCGCAGCCAGCAGCAGCTGGCCGCAGAAACCCAGCGGCAGGCGCAAGAGCAGCAGCAGCCGGATCCGCAGCGCGAGAAGACCCAGGCGCCGCGCTGATCGGTCTCGCGGCAACGGCCGCCGTCGCGCGTTGCGCGGCGGTGGTCGTGCGTGGCGATGTCGAGCGCTGCGCAAGACCGCCGCGCATGCGCCGGCGCGACATTGCCCAACGCCGGCCAAACACGATCGCCTGCCATCGCGGCGTGCGATGGACAGTGTCCACGACGATCGATTAGAACCTCGCCTTCCCGCTCGCGCAAACGACAAGGACGCATTCCGACCATGGCCATCGCCAAGGCGTTCCAACGCTCTTCCCTGCTGCTGTTGTGCGTGGCCGCCGCCGCGTGCAGCGCGCCGTCTTCCACCCCCGGCCAGACGCAGGCACCGGCCGCTCCGGCGGCAGACGCTGCGGCCGCGGCGTCCCCTGCCGCCGCGCACGATGCCGGTACCCAGGCCGATGCGGGCGCGGCCACACCGGTTGCATCGGCTGCGGCACCCGCCCCTTCCACCGCTTCAGGAGATTCCCCCGTGCTGCGACCGTCCTACGACACCTGCATCACCGCCGCCGGCGGCGCGACCCCGGCGATGCTGGACTGCATTTCCGACGAACACGCCTACCAGGACCAGCGCCTCAACACCGCCTACAAGGCGGCGATGGCCAAACTGAGCGAGGCCGAGCAGCACGCGCTGCGCGAGCGGCAGCGCAAGTGGATCGCCGAGCGCGACGAAAAGTGCGTCGCCGATCCGGACGGCGGCCAGGCCGAGCGCGTGGATGCGGCCGAATGCCGGCTGGAAATGACCGCGCACCGCGCCGACGAACTCGAAGCGCACTGACCACCCCTGTATCGAACCCGACGCGCGGCGCTTTCCACGCCGCGCGTCCTGCCAAGGAGAACGCGATGAGCGACAAGGATTGGGAACTGGGCCAGACCTCCAAACACTACGAGACCGGCGGCCGCGGCGCGTCGACCGTGTCCTCCGGCGTCGACGACCCGGGCGGCGTGTCCTACGGCTCGTACCAGATGACCTCGCAGACGACGACCCGTGAGGGCAAGGTCATCAACGGCGGCACCGTCGCCGCGTTCGTCAAGGACAGCAAGTACAGCGACGACTTCGCCGGCCTCACGCCGGGTTCCGCCGAGTTCAGCGCCAAGTGGAAGGAACTGGCCAAGACCGACCCCGGCTTCGGCCAGGAACAGCACGACTACATCAAGCGCACCCACTTCGACAAACTGGTCGACCGGCTCAAGGACAAGGGCATGGACCTGTCCGACCGCGGCCCGGCGGTGCAGGACGCGATGTGGAGCACCGCGGTCCAGTACGGTCCGGGCAGCGACAAGAAGCCGGGCGGGTCCGGCGTGTTCCTGCGCGCCATGGAAGAGAAGTTCGGCAAGCAGGCGGATCTGTCCAAGATTTCCGACAAGGAGATCGTCAGCGCGGTGCAGGACTACAAGGCCGAGCACGTCAAGGAGCTGTTCCCGCGCGTGCACAAGCAGAAGACCCTGGACTCGCTGGAGAACCGCGCCGAGAACGAGAAGGCCGACCTGCTCAAGCTGGCCGACCTCGGCAAGACCGTGGCCAAGCCCGGCGAGCAGCGCGACGGGCACACCGCGCCGAAGCCGCACGACGGCCATCGCGAGCCGGCCGCGCACAACGGCGTGCTGGCGCGCAATGCGCAGGGCGAGGCGGTGAAAGGCCTGCAGGAGAAACTGGCCACGCTCGGCTACCTGGAGGCCAAGGATGCGATCGGCACCTACGGCCCGAAGACCGAAGCGGCGGTGGAGAAGTTCCAGCAGGACCAGCACCTGAAGGGCGTGGACGGCAAGGCCGGCCCGGAGACGCTGGGCGCGATCGACCGCAGCGTGCAGCGGCAGCAGGGCGTGGAGCAGTTGCGGCGCGACAGTCCGCTGTTCGACCAGGCGGTCGCGCAGCTGGAAAAGCAGGGGCGCAACGGTGGCTACGGCGACCGCGAGTCCATGCAGCGTGCGGCCGGGCAGTTGGCCTTCGAGGCCAAGGTCAGCGGCATGTCGCGCATCGACGACCTGGTCGCCAGCACCGATGGCCGCGGCATGATCGCGGTGCAGCGCAATCCGGAGAACGCGCACGACGTGCATCGCGCGTATGTCGACCGTCAGCAGGCGGCGACCGTGCCGCTGGAGCAGAGCCAGCAGCAACTGGCGGCCGAGACCCAGCGCCAGGCGCAGGAGCGGCAGGTGCAGGACCAGCAGCGCACCCAGACCCAGTCGCAAGCCCCCGGGCGCTGAGTCGCGCCGCGCAGGGCGGTCATCGGCACGCGCCGGTGGCCGCCCTGCCTTGCGCAGTTCGCATCGCGCGTCGTTGCAGGCGCGCGGCAGGACAGCGGCCGCGGCCATGGCCTATGCTGCACACATGTCGCATGACCGCTTCTGCCGCCACCTTTCTCCGTCGCGCCCCGGGCGCCGGGCTGGCGTGCTGCGCGCAGTGGGCCTGACGCTCGCGTTCGCCGTCGTGCCTGCTACGTTCGCGGTGGAACCGACCACCTCACCGGCGACCACGCCGGAGCAGGCGGGACTGGTCGACGTGCACACGCTGGCGCCGGACATCGCGATGGACATCCGCTACGCCGGCCACGACAACTTCACCGGTCGCCCGGTGCCCGGCTACGACGCACCCAAGTGCTATCTGCTGGCGCCGGCCGCGAAGGCCTTGGCGCAGGTGCAACGCGACCTGCAGGCCAAGGGCTACCGCCTGCAGGTGTTCGACTGCTATCGGCCGCAGCGCTCGGTCCACGCCTTCGTCGCCTGGGCGCGCGATCCGCAGGATCAGGTCGCCAAGGCGCGCTACTACCCCAAGCTCGACAAGGGCGTGCTGCTCGGCGACTACATCGCCGAACACTCCGGCCACAGTCGCGGCGCCACCGTCGATCTGGGTCTGCTGGACTGCCGCCAGGGCGCTTGCCGCGCAGTGGACATGGGCACCGGCTTCGACTTCTTCGACCCCAGCGCGCACACCGACACGCCGGC
The DNA here is from genome assembly GCF_009192905.1 of Xanthomonas sp. LMG 12459. NCBI lineage: Bacteria > Pseudomonadati > Pseudomonadota > Gammaproteobacteria > Lysobacterales > Lysobacteraceae > Xanthomonas > Xanthomonas sp. LMG 12459. The sequence goes on along the minus strand of NZ_NSGT01000004.1, from coordinate 161,282 downwards.
CATCGACGCCACCCAGCGCGGGCATCGCCAGCAGCTCCTGAAGGCGATGGCCGCGCGCGGCTTCGTCAACTATCCGATGGAATGGTGGCACTACACCTTCCAGCCCGAGCCCAGCCCCGGCGTCGCCTTCGACGTGCCGGTGCGCTAGCGCCTCCTCGCCTTCGCCACGGACCACCCATGACCGGCACGCACCAGTTCGTCGACCTGCAATGCCCTTACTGCGGCGAGTGGATCGACGTCGCGCTGGATCCGTCGGTGGACGTGCAGCAGTACGTGGAGGACTGCCAGGTGTGCTGCAAGCCGATGCTGATGACGGTGCGCTGGGACGAGGACGGCGCGCCGGTGGTGAGCGCGATCGCCGAAAACGCCAGTTGATTCGCATGCTGGCGTGGCGCGGCGCACGCCGATGCGCGACAGCCTCTAGACTTGCGGCCTTGCCGACCGAGGACACCCGATGAACCTGCCGCTGCACTTCGGCCTGCTGGGCTCGCTGGAAGCCGGGCTGATCGCCTTGGTGGTCGGCTTCCTGGTGTATGCGCTGTGGCAATGGCTGGGCCGGCGGCTGGGCTGGTCCGAGGGTCAGCAGCTGGGCGGCGCCTGCCTGATCGCGGTGGCGGTGGCGGCCGGCATCGACTGCTGGAACCTGTTCTACACCAGCATCGTGCGCCTGGAGTCGCCGCTGTATGCGCGCATCGCCCTGGCCAGCATCCACGATCCGGACGAACTGGGTTCGCGGGTGGTGCTGGAAGTGGCCGGCGCCCTCTCCGGCGTGGCCCTGGCGTGGGTCGTATTCAGGGCGCGTTCAAGCGAAAACGCCGGCGACGGCGGTCACGAAACACGCTGAAACAGACGTTTTCTTTCTGCAATCCAAACGTCTTGAATGGTCGCCTTACCGCGTGCTCACCGATCCCTAACCGGCGCAGTAGCGTGCTGCGCGCACGCCGTGGTTAACGAAGCGTTTTGCGGCGAATTTCGACAGGGAATGGATTCAGTCTGAGACCGGCACGGTAGCGCCGTGTTCCGGAATCGACCGGACATGCCACACCGAGAGAGCCAAGGAGAATCCACCCATGAACATTCGCACTCGCACCCCGCTGATCGGTACCGCCGCCCTTCTCGCCGCCGCGCTGGCCCTGCCGGCGTTCGCCCAGGACGCGCAAGCCGATGCCGCCGCGCAGGCGCAGACGCAGTCGTCCACCAGCGCCACCGGCCAGAGCGGGCAGGCCGGCGCGGCCTCCGGCGGTGCCCAGACCTGGGCCGACGTGGACGCCGACAAGGACGGCGCCATCAGCAAGCAGGAGGCGCAGGTCAACGCCGGCCTCAGCCAGATCTTCGCGCAGGCCGACGCCAACCACGACGGCAAGCTGACCCCGGACGAGTACAAGGCCTACGTCGCCAAGCAGCAGGGCGGCGCGGCGACCGGCAGCGACAGCAACGGCGGCCAGTAACCGGAGCGGTACCGGCACGGCGGTCGCGCGGCGATGAGGACGCGCGCCGCCTGGCCGGGGCCGACCCTGGTGCACCACGAGTCTCGTGGTGCACGCTGACGCTTCACCACGACGGCGGCCTTGGGCCGCCGTCGTGCGTTGTGCGTCAGGGCAGTGCCTGTCGTCTATTGGTCGGCGACCCGCTGCTATGCTTGGCGGATGATGCCGACACCTACCGCCTTGCGTTCCTCTCCCATCGCCCTGGTCGGCTTCGACGGCGACGACACCCTGTGGAAGAGCGAGGATTATTACCGCGACGCCGAGGCCGCGTTCGAAGCCATCCTCGGCCAGTACCTGGACCTGCAGGATGCCGGCACCCTGCAGCATCTGCTGGCGGTGGAGCGCCGCAATCTCAAGGTCTTCGGGTATGGCGTGAAGGGCATGACCCTGTCGATGATCGAGGCGGCGATCGAGCTGACCGACGCGCGCATTTCCGCGCGCGACATCGGGCGCATCATCGAGATCGGCCGCGCCACCCTGCAGCATCCGGTGGAGGTGATCGCCGGCGTGCGCGAGGCGGTGGCGGCGATCGCCGCCGAGTTCGAGATCGTGCTGATCACCAAGGGCGACCTGTTCCATCAGGAAGCCAAGATCGCGCAGTCCGGCCTGGGCGAGCTGTTTCCGCGTATCGAGGTGGTGTCGGAGAAGGATCCCAAGACCTACGCCAAGGTGCTGTCCGAGTTCGGAATCGGCGCCGAGCGCTTCGTGATGATCGGCAACTCGCTGCGCTCGGACGTGGAGCCGGTGATCGCGCTCGGCGGCTGGGGCATCCATACGCCATACACCACCACCTGGGCGCACGAGGCCGAGCACGGGCTGTCGGCCGACGAACCACGCCTGCGCGAAGTGGCCGCGGCCGCGGATTGGCCACAGGCGGTGGCCGATCTCAACCGGCATGCGGCGGGCCTGCAGCGGGGCTGAGCCGCTGCCGCGTCAGGCGGCGTGGTGTACCGGCCTCTGGCCTTGTCGCGTAGGAGGGACTTCAGCCGCGACACCGCCGAGCCTGCGCTGCGCGTGCCTGCCGGCTGTCGTCCTGCCTTGCCGCACTGACAGCGCCCACTGCCTCCGGCAGAATCGACGCATGCCTCCGCTTCCGTCTCCTGCCGGTCTGTTACTGAGCGCCGCCCTGTTGGCTGCCGGCCCGGCGCTGGCGCAGGGGGCGGTAGCGCCCTCGCGCGCCCCTGCCTCCGAGAGCGGGGAAACGGCACCGGTCGAGGTGCCCGGTACCGACGATGCCTGGATCGATCGGCAGTTGCTGGACATCGACCGCTACGCCGCGCGCTACCCCGACAGCTTCCTCGACGAGGTCGCGCGCTACGCGCAGATGCCGCGCGGCTATGCCGAAGTGCTGCTGCGCGATCGGCGCTGGCCGCCGCGCGATGTCTATGTCGCCGCGTTCCTGGCCAAGGCCGCGGGACGGCCTTACCGCGAGGTGGTGCGCGCCCGCACCGCGGCCGGCGTCCCGGCCGGCTGGGCAGTGGTGGCGAGCGACATGGACGCGCCGCCCGGCTCGCTGGCCTACCGCGCGCTGCGCCATGCCATCGTCGCCAGCTACGACCACTGGGATCGGCCGATCGTGCTGGACGCGCTGCTGCGCCGGCAACTGGGCGACCGCGCCGCACGCGATCGCGCCGCGACACAGCCGCAGGACGGATCTGCGCGCACGCACTAAGCGCGGGGGAGCACAACGACACAGAGCGGCCGCCTGCACGTTCGCCCATGTCGCTGCGCGAACGTCCCGTTTTGCCTGCACGGCACGCAGGCGACGTTATGCATCCACTTCAGCGCGCACGAGCCCCTCTCCCCCCGGGAGAGGGGTTGGGGTGAGGGTCTGGGCGCGCAGCGCCCCAGGCAGTTTGGGTGCACGAGGCTGCGCCCGGACCCTCATCCGCCCCTGCGGGGCACCTTCTCCCGGCGGGAGAAGGAGACAGCGGTGCCGGCCACTCCCGTGCCGCACCGGTACGCGCCGCCCATTCATCCACACTGGCCGCGCCGCCGTCGCGGCGCGAGAATAGGCGTTCTGCCGGTCCTGCTGCCGGCGCCACCGCCGCTCCGGACCGCCCGATGACCAACGCCTTCGTTTCGCCCGACGCTATCCGCAGCCTGTTCGCGCAGGCCATGTCCGACATGTACCGCACCGAGGTGCCGTTGTATGGCACGCTGATGGAGCTGGTGGCGCAGGTCAATGCGCAGACCCTGGCTGCGGACCCGGCACTGGAGGCGCAGCTGCAGCGCAACGACGAACGCGCGCGCCTGGACCAGGAGCGGCACGGCGCGATCCGCGTCGGCACCGCCGAGGAACTGGCCACGCTGCGCCGCCTGTTCGCGGTGATGGGCATGGCGCCGGTCGGCTATTACGACCTGTCGGTGGCCGGCGTGCCGGTGCACTCCACCGCGTTCCGCCCGCTGGAGGCGGCGGCGCTGGCGCGCAATCCGTTCCGCGTGTTCACCTCGCTGCTGCGGCTGGAGCTGATCGAGGACCCGGCGCTGCGCGAGCAGGCGGCGCAGATCCTCGCCAAGCGGCGCATCTTCACCGACGGCGCGCTCGCGTTGATCGCGCAGTGCGAACGCGACGGCGGCCTGGCCGACGCCGACGCGCAGCGCTTCGTCGCCGAGGCGCTGGAAACCTTCCGCTGGCACAGCGACGCGACCGTGAGCCTGCCGACCTACCGCGCGCTGAGCGAAGCGCACAAATTGATCGCCGACGTGGTCAGCTTCCATGGCCCGCACATCAACCACCTGACCCCGCGCACCCTGGACATCGACGCGGCGCAGGCGGAAATGCTGCGCCGGGGCATCGACGCCAAGGCGGTGATCGAAGGCCCGCCGCGTCGCGCCTGCCCGATCCTGCTGCGCCAGACCAGCTTCAAGGCGCTGGAGGAAACCGTGCGCTTCCCCGCCGGCGCGGACGGCGCCGAGGCCGGCACCCACACCGCGCGGTTCGGCGAGATCGAGCAGCGCGGCCTGGCCCTGACGCCGAAGGGCCGCGCGCTGTACGACGCGCTGCTGGAACGCGCACGCGCCGCCGACGGTAGCGCCGGTGCCGACTACGCCACGCGCCTGCAGGCCGCCTTCGCCGACTTCCCCGACGACTACGCCACCCTGCGTCGCGAGGGCCTGGGCTATTTCCGCTACGCCCTCACCGATGCCGGTCGCGCCGCCGGCGCTGCGGCCCTGGCCGGCAAGCCAGCCGAAGCGCTGATCGCCGACGGCCTGGTCAGCGCCGACCCGATCGTCTACGAGGATTTCCTGCCTGTCAGCGCCGCCGGCATCTTCCAGTCCAACCTCGGCGGCGGCGAACAGCGCGCCTACGCCGCGCACGCCAACCGCGCCGCGTTCGAGCAGGCGCTGGGCGCGACAGTGCACGACGAGTTCGCCATCTACGCCGGTATCGAGCGCGATTCGCTGGAGGCGTTGGCGGGTTGACAGCTGTGTTCCTGTTGTCAACGGCGGTAAGACAAGGACGATGTCCGACGTCGTGGCTACTTGTCTCTGGATGTCCGAGTTTTGGTTGCACCACCAATGATGTCGCCTGATTTGAAACTGCCGGCGTCACTGGTAGGGGTTTCACTTGACGGTACCGTCGATTGGTATCAGTATTTGAACCGAAAACCGGCCGTTTGCAGGTGACATATAAGCGGGGCTTGACCCCCACCTGCATCCGGCCATCTTATTGCCTAGGGAGATGGGCATGCATCGGCGCTTTGCCGTCCTGCTGGATGCGGGATTCGTCAAAAGAAAATTGAAGTCGAGCGGTGAAGTTTCCGCCAACCGCATACAGCAACTTGTAGAGGCAATTCGCAAGCACGAATGCCTTCAGGATTGCCTTCTGCATCGCGTCTACTACTACGACGCTGCGCCACTTGGAAGATCGGTTGAGCAGCCTGTCACTGGCGAGGTCATCGAGTACGACAAGACGCCTGTGTTCCAATCCAACGTGGCCTTGGTGAGGGATGTTGCCAAGCTTCCCCATGATGTTGCCAAGCTTCCCCATTTTGCGCTTCGTCAGGGCGAATGCAGCCACGATGGTTGGATGGCAAAGTTCAAGTCGCTGAAGAGCGCGGGGAACTACGATGCCGGGTCTGACACGTTGAAGCTGAAAAGCTCGGACCTGAAACCGGTCATCAAGCAAAAAGGCGTGGACATGCGTATCGGCATGGATATCGCTGCCTTGACTCTAAAAAAGCATGTGGAAGTCATCGTACTTGTCACGGCAGACAGTGACTTCATTCCTGCAATGAAGTTTGCGCGTCGGGAAGGCGCGCAACTCTATTTGTTCAGTCTCGGCCATGGAACAAAAGAGGATGTGGTCGAGAACGCAGATCTTATGATTGTGTCGACAGCTAAATCTCTGATAGACGCGCTGGCGGCATGACCGGTTCCGCGCCTCGGAATTCGAAACGAATGGCGCGAGGTGCTGTCCTCGACAAGATCTAGGTCGCGCGCCGTGCTCCTGCCGGATTTACCCCGCGTAACGCGCCTTCAGCATGGCATACGCCGAACGCAGCGCCAGTGCTTCGCCACCCGCCGGGCGGCCGGGGCGGTCGCTGTCGTTCCAGGCGTACACGTCCAGGTGCGCCCAGGCCTGCCGCGCCGGCACGAAACGCTCCAGGTACAGCGCCGCGGTCACTGCGCCGGCCATGCGCGAGCCGGCGTTGGCCAGGTCGGCAACCGAGCTGGTGAGATAGCGCAGGTAAGGACGCCACAGCGGCATGCGCCAGACCGGGTCGCGGGTGCGCTCGCCGGCGGCGATCCAGGCCTGCGCCAGCGTGTCGTCGTTGCAGAACAGTGCCGGCAGATCCGGACCCAGGGCGATGCGCGCCGCGCCGGTCAGCGTGGCGAAATCCAGGATCGCGTCGGGGCGCTGCTCGCCGGCGTAGGCCAGCGCATCGCACAGCACCAGGCGGCCTTCGGCGTCGGTGTTGTCGATCTCCACGCTGGTGCCCTGGCGGGTGGCGATCACCTCGCCCGGGCGGAACGCGTTCGGGCCGACCGCGTTCTCCACCGCCGGCAGCAGCACGGTCAGCCGCAGCGGCAGGCGCTGCGCCATCACCAGCCCGGCCAGCGCCAGCGCGTGTGCGGCGCCGCCCATGTCCTTCTTCATGTTGCGCATGCCGTCGGCCGGCTTCAGGTCCAGGCCGCCGGTATCGAAGCACACGCCCTTGCCGACCAGCGCCACGTGCGGGTGCGCTTCCTCGCCCCAGCGCAGCACCAGCAGCCGCGGCGCGCGGTGCGAGGCGCGGCCGACCGCGTGGATCGCCGGGAAGTTCTGCTCCAGCAGCGCGTCGCCGACGATGCTCTCGAACTGCGCGCCGTGTTCCTGCGCGATCGCGCGTGCGGCCTCTTCCAGTTGCTCCGGCCCCATGTGCTCGGTCGGCGTGTTGACCCAGTCGCGCACGCGCAGGCTGGCGGCGATCAGGTCGCACACTTCGGCCTGCGGCGTGGCCAGCAACTGTGCCGGCAGCCGCGGCGGTTGCTTGTAGCGGGCGAAGCGGTAGCTGCCCAGGCCCCAGCCCAGGTGCAGGGTCGCCAGCGTGTCGGCGTCCAGCGCGCTGTCCACGCGCCAGGTGCTGCCGGCCGGCAGCGCGAACGGCGCATGCGCGTAGGCATACGCATCGCCGCGATCGCCGACGCCCAGCACCGCCGCCGCCACGCCGTCGGCACCCGGCAGCAGCAGCACGCTGCCCGGCGCGGCCATGAACTGCTGGGTGTCCATCCACGCCACCCACGCCGGCGATTGCGCCGCGCGCCATTCGGCCAGGTGCTCGCGGTCGAGCACGTACAGCGGCAGTGCGTGGGTGGAGGCGTCGGTGAAGCCGGTCGGCAGGGACATCAGCGGATCCTTGGAAGAGGGAGAAGACCGGTGGGCGAGAGGGCGCGGATCAGGCGCGCGCCGCGTCGGCCGGCTGGGTCGCGTCCAGCCAGTCGGCCAGGCCGGTGAGGGTGTCGAAGTGCAGATCGGGCGGGGTCGGCGGATGCCAGGCCTGCGCCTCGCGGTTGATCCAGCAACCGCGCAGGCCGGCCTGCATCGCACCGACCACGTCGATCTCGATATGGTCGCCCACGTGCAGCACCTGTGCGCAGGGCAGGCCCAGGCGCGCGCAGGCGGCGCGGAAGATGCCTGGGTCCGGCTTGGCCGCACCGTGTTCGCGGGCACTGAGCTGGAAGGCGAAATGGTGGTCCAGGCCGATCGTGGCCAGGTCGGCGTTGCCGTTGCTCAGCGCCACCACCGGCACGCGCGCGGCGATGCGCTCCAGCGCGGCGATGCTGTCCGGATAGCACTCCACCTGATTGCGCGCGGCATGGAACACCGCATACGCAGGTTCCAGCAACGCTTCATCGGCGCCGCTGTCCTGCAGCGCACGGCGCAGGGTCAGCCGACGCAGTTCGCTGAGGTCGTGGTGCAGGTGCGGATGCGCGGCGAACACTTCTTCGCGCAGCTGTCGCATCGCCGCGACCGGGAAGCGCGCGGCGGTGGCCGGGCTGTGCTGCAGCAGCCAGTCGTGCAGCACCTGCTCGATGCGCGCGCCGATCGGTGCGAACGGCCACAGGGTGTCGTCCAGATCCAGCGTGATCGCGCGGACGGGGAAGGAGGGCATGGAAGTCACCGGCGCATTTTACGCCAAGCGCCGAGGCCTACGATGGCCGTGCCCGGTAGACAGTACCCGCGCGCTTCCACCAATCCCCAATCCCGACTCCCGAATCCCGTTTCACTCAAGCAACCGCGCCCAACGCTGCATGCCTTCGACCCGCGCCAGCACCATCTTGATGCACACCAGCAGCGGCACCGCCAGCAGCAGGCCGATCATGCCCCACAGCCAGCCGAACAGCATCAGCGCCAGGATCAGCATCAACGGCGAGATCGCCATGCGCCGGCCGAGCACGATCGGCGTCACCACCTGGCCTTCCAGGGTGTGCAGCGCCAGGTACAGGATCGCCGGTAGCGCCGCGCTCAGCGGTTCGCGGAAGGCGACGAAGCCCATCAGCAGCATCAGCACCGCGCCGATCAGCGGCCCCACGTAGGGCGCGAAATTCAGCAGCGCCACCACCGTGCCCCACAGCAGCGCTTCCTGTGGCGGAATGCCCAGCAGGATCAGAATGCCGGCGAAGATCAGGCCCACCAGCGTATTGATCACGGTGATGGTCAGAACGTAGCGCGAGACCTCGCGTTCGATCGAGCGCAGGATCTCGGTAGTGAATTTCTGTTGCTGGCGGCTGGGCAGCAGCGCGATCGCATGGCGCTGCAGGTTCTCGCCGAACACCATGAAGAAGAACGTCAGCAACACCACCGCCAGCGCCGAGGCGGCCACCCGCGGGGTCCGCACCAGTGCCTTGTACGGGTCGTCCATCTGCGTGCGGATCACCTGCACGCGGCGTCCGCTTTCGCCGCCGGCGGCGCGGGCGAAGTTTTCCGCGGCCTGGTTGGCCTGCTGCATCGGCTTGGTCAGGTCGCGCACCTGGGTGGCCAGATGGCGCAGCTGTGCCGGCGCCTGCTGCGCCCACTCGGCGGCGGGGCCGGCCAGTTGCACGGTCAGCGTCGTCGCCACCGCCATGCCCGACAGCAGCACCAGCAGCGCGGCCAGGAAGCGCGGCAGGTACAGCCGTTGCAGCATGCGCAGGATCGGGTTGCCGACCAGGGCGAAGAAGGCGGCGAGCAGGATCGGCAGGATCACGTCCTGCGCGGCCCACAGCGTGTAGCAGACCGCCAGGGTGGCCAGCACCACCAGCGAGACCGGTCCGCGCGGGCGTGGAGCGGGCGGCGGCGGCAGGGGGCCGTGCGGGGCGTCGTCGGCGACGACCGCGGGATCGGGAACTGTGCTCATCGGACCTGCGATGCAGTGGCCGCGGCGCGCGCCGCAGTGCACGCGCCGAACGGCGTCGAAAAGGAAGCGAAGTGTAGGCCGGATCGTGGCCGGCGCGATATCAAGGCGGCGTGGCCGCCGCGTGCGCGCGGCGTGGCGGCCCATGCCAGCCACGCGCCGATCCCAGGAACGTCAGTCCTTGCCCTGGCGCTCGGACAGGTCGGTGGCCGCTTCGGCCGCGGCGGGTTGCCCGGGGCGCGAGGCCATCGGCGGCCGCGGCGGCTGCGGGCGGACAGCGGATGGGGGAACGGGTGCAACGGGAGGCGGGGCCTGGGTGGCGGCATCCACGGCCGCATCCTGTGCGGTGTCCGCCGCTTCCTCGGCATCGTCGGAGGCGCGCTCGGCGTCATCGGACGCGCTCTTGGCGGTGGTGGCGTTGATCAGGCTGGAGAGCGCGCTGAGCATCTGCAGCCAGCGCGCGCCGCCGAGCTTGCCGACCACCGCCGCCGGTTCGGCGCGGCCGACCAGGAAGCCGGTGCCGAGGCCGACGATCACGATCCGCCACGGTGTCCAGCCTTCGCGCCAGACCTGCTGCAGGGTCGTCCAGTGCGTGCGCACCTGCTCCTGGCGTCCTTCCAGCACCGCTTCGGCGCGGGCGATGCGGTGCTGCAATTGCCGCAGGGTCATGGTGTGGCCTCGCGCTTGGCGACATCCTCGTCGCCGTCCTCGTCGTCGCCGCCGATGCCCAGCTTGGCCAACTGGCGGCGGGTGGCGTCGAGCTTGCTCATGTCGAAGTAACGCAGCGCCTGCCAGGCGCCGAGCGCGGTGACCACCAGGCTGAAGGCCGCGGTCGCCGAGATCGACGCCAGCCACGACCAGCCCATGCGCTGCAGCAGGGCGATCATCGCGCCCATCAGCAGCATCCAGGCCGAGGCGCCGAACGCCACCGACACGGTCAACCACACCAGCGCCCGCGCCAGTGCGGCGCGGGCCAGGGCGAAGTCCGCGGCCACCAGCTTGCGCAGCGCGCGGCCGGTGTCCAGGGTGGCATTGAGTCCTTCGCGCCCGGCCGTGCCGAGCGCGCGGAAGGATTCCTCCAGCGACGGTGCGGCCGCGGCGTCTGCCGCGGCGCCGTCGGTGCGGGCCTGCTCCTGGCTCACGCGCGACTTACTTGTCGCCGCCGCTGCGCGCCAGCTTGGCGATGATCCAGCCGGTGGCGAAGGCCATGCCGAACGAGGCCAACGGACGCTCGCGGATCAGCTCGGCGGCGCTGTCGATCAGGTCGCGGCCCTTGTCCAGCAGCACGTCCACCTGCTCCTTCGCCGCCGCACCGCCGAACTCGGCCGCCGCCAACCCGGACAGCGCGCTGTCGGACAGCTCGGCCTTGACGTTGGCCTTGCCCAGCTTCAGTTCTTCGCCGGCGGCACCGGCAGCGCCCTTGATCGCGTCGCCGGCATAGCTGGCCGCGGACTTCAGGTGCGCGCCGGCTTCGCTCAGGTTGTCCTTGAGGTTCTCGGTATTGGTCGGGCTGGCATTCATGGGCATGTCTCCTCTGGGGTTTGGGGGCCTGCCGTCCGCCATCGCGGACGCTGCGCAGAACGGGGCGACACCAATACCATCGGCGGGGTGTACGGGGTGTTAGCTCGTCGCCGCAGGCAGTGCGCCATAGTGTCGGCGCTCGCCGCCGAGCGGCCAAGTCCCGGAGTGACTGTCATGCATGCGTACGGCAACCGGAGCGGCCATGCCGGGGTGGTCGCCTACGACAGCGGCCCGGACTGGATCGTGCTGCGCTTCGCCGACGGCGCCACCTACCGCTACGACCGCCAGCATCCCGGCCTGCTCCAGGTCATGGAGATGCAGCGCCTGGCCGCGGCCGGGCGCGGCCTCACAACCTACTTGAACCAGCACGTGCGCGACGACTACGCCGCGCGCCTGGACTGAGCGTGCCGGCTCACTGCATGACCAGGTCGGCCTGCGCGCCGCCGCGCACCACGCGCAGCACCAGTTGCGCCGGCTTGCGCGCGAAGTTGGCGCGGTAGCTGGCCAGGTCGGCGAATTCGCCGACCGAGGCGGCCACCACGATGTCGCCGCTGGCCAGGCCGTTGCGCGCCGCACGGCTGCCGCGCGCCACGTTGCCGATCAGCACGCCGGAGATGCCGGACTGGCGCAGCGATTCGGGCAGGTCGGCGAAGGTGGCGCCGCTCAGCCGCGGATCCAGCGACTCGCCGCTGATCGCGCGCGGCTGTTCCTTGAGCGTGGCCTTGAGCTGCAGCGGCTTGCCGTCGCGGCGCACGTCCAGGGTCACCGTGCTGCCCACCGGCTGCAGGCCCTCGTAGTTGTGCAGCGCCTCGGCGCTGTCCAGGCGCTCGCCGTTGGCGCCGGTGATCACATCGCCCGGCTGCAGCCCGGCGGCCGCGGCCGCCGAGCCGGCCAGCACCCGCGTCACCAGCGCCCCGCGCGGCGCCGACAGGCCCAGGCCCTGCGCCATCTGCGTGGTCAGGTTCTGCGTCTCGATGCCCAGGGTGCCGCGGATCATCACCCCGTTGTTCTTGATCAACTGGTCGACCACCGCGCGCGCCAGGTTCGACGGGATCGCCAGGCCCAGGCCGATGTTGCCGGCCATGCTGCCCTGCGGGTTGAAGCTGGCGGTGTTGATGCCGACCAGTTCGCCGCGCAGGTCCACCAGCGCGCCGCCGGAGTTGCCGGGGTTGATCGAGGCGTCGGTCTGGATGAAGTTCTGGTAGCCCAGGCCGCGGATGCCGTTGCGGCCCATCGCCGAGACGATGCCGGAGGTGACGGTCTGGGTGAAGCCGAACGGGTTGCCGATGGCCGCGACGAAATCGCCCACGCGCAGCTTGTCGCTGTCGCCCAGGCGGATCTCGGTGAGGTTGTCGGCCTTGATCCGGATCAGCGCGATGTCGGTGTCCGCGTCCGAGCCCATGAACTCGGCCTTGAAGCTGCGCCCGTCGGCCAGGGTCACCTGCACGTCGTCGGCGTTCTCCACCACGTGGTGGTTGGTCAGCACGTAGCCGTTCTTCGCGTCGATGATCACGCCCGAACCCAGCGATTCGTTGATGCGCTCCTGCGGGATGTCCGGGAACAGGCGGCGCAGGATCGGGTCGTTGAAGAACGGATTGCGCACCCGCACGACTTGCTTGGTGTTGATGCTCACCACCGCCGGCATCACCTTCTGCAGCATCGGCGCCAGCGACGGCAGCGGCTCGCCGGCCACCGCGGACGGCAGGCGCGCGGCCCCGGACAACGGCGGCGCCGCGACCGGCGCGGCCTCGGCGCGGTTGTCCAGTTGCGCATTGATGGCGGTGGCGGCGAAACCGCCGAAGGCAGCGGCGGCGGTCAGGGTCAGCAGCGTGGGCAGCGGTCGCATGAGGTCGGTTTCCGGGGAACGCGGGAGACGTGGGGCAGATGGGCGCGCGTGCGCGTAAATCAAGATGAACGCGCGGCGTTTAACCGCCAGTGAAAGCGTTCCGACGCCGCCTGCGCAAGGCCGCCACGGCACCCCGCGTGCACACCCGCTCGACGGCACGTGATCGGCGCGCGACGACGTTGACAGTCGGCCTGCCCGGCGTTAGCGTTCACGCTTGCATTAGCCACTACATGTAGCGGTATCGATTCGGTACGGCACTAGAGCTAGGGTTTTCTTCACCGGGACTTCACATCCAGGGGCGCGCTCGGCGTTGCATGACGGGACGGTGACAATGGACGTCGCGGATTCGGGGAATTTCGGTCGGTCGAGGGTAGGCGCCGCGTGCGCTGCCGCGGCCGTCGCTGCCGTGCAGCGCAAGTGCGATAGAGACAAGACACACGGCGGATGACCACCCATCCGCCCCATCGGGACAGGTTCGAGGAGAACACAGCAGAATGAGTACGGTGCGCCTGGAAGTCGTCCAGACCGGATCCAAGCACGACCCCATCCCGATGCAGCCGGCGTCGCAGGACATCTGGGACAAGAAGTATCGGCTCAAGACCAAGCAGGGCGATCCGCTGGATGCCGACATCGACGGCACCTACCTGCGCGTGGCGCGGGCGCTGGCCGATGCCGAGGTCGGCGAGGAGCAGCGCGCCTACTGGTTCGAGCGCTTCGCCTGGGCGCTGCGCCGCGGCGCGATCCCGGCCGGGCGCATCACCTCCAATGCCGGCGCGCAGGAACACAAGCCGGCCACCAGCACCATCAACTGCACCGTGTCGGGCACCATCACCGACTCGATGGACGGCATCCTGGAGAAGGTCCACGAGGCCGGGCTGACCCTCAAGGCCGGCTGCGGCATCGGCTACGAGTTCAGCACGCTGCGCCCGCGCGGCGCGTTCGTGGCCGGCGCCGGCGCCTACACCTCCGGGCCGATGTCGTTCATGGATATCTTCGACAAGATGTGCTTCACCGTGTCCTCGGCGGGCGGCCGCCGCGGTGCGCAGATGGGCACCTTCGACGTGTCCCACCCGGACGTGAAGGACTTCATCCGCGCCAAGCGCGAGGACGGGCGCCTGCGCCAGTTCAACCTGTCGCTGCTGATCACCGACGGCTTCATGCAGGCGGTGGAGCAGGACGCCGACTGGCCGCTGGTGTTCCCGGTGAACCGCAAGGAAGAGGCCGACGTGGACCTGGCCGACGCCAGCGCCGTGGTGTGGCGCGACTGGCCCACGCACAAGGACTACATCGTGCGCGACGACGGCCTGGTCGCGTGCAAGGTGTACGGGCACATCCGCGCCCGCCACCTGTGGGACATGATCATGGTCTCCACCTACGATTACGCCGAGCCGGGTTTCATCCTGATCGACCGCGTCAACGAAATGAACAACAACTGGTGGTGCGAGAACATCCGCGCGACCAATCCCTGCGTGACCGCCGATACCTGGGTGCAGACCGCCGAGGGGCCGCGTCAGGTCGCCGATCTGCTGGGAACGCCGTTCCTGGCGCGGGTCGATGGCGGCGACCATGCCACCGGTGCGGAGGGTTTCTTCAAGACCGCGCACAAGCAGGTGGTGCGACTGCAGACGCAGGAAGGTTACGCGCTGCGTCTGACCGCAGACCACCGCGTGCGGCGCGTGGTGCGCCAGACCCGCTGGTCGCTGGACACCCAATGGTGCCAGGCGGACCAACTGGTCGCAGGCGATCGGGTGCTGCTCAACAATCACCGTGCCGGTGCCGAGTGGGGCGGCGCGCGCAGCTATGAGGAAGGTTTCCTTCTCGGCATGCTGGTGGGCGACGGCACGCTCAAGCAGGACGCCGCCGTGGTCTCGGTCTGGTCGCAGGCCGCCGCCGTCAATGCGGCGCCGCTGGCACCGGTGGCGCTGATGGACGAAGCCCTGCGCTGCGCGCGCAGCCTGCCGCACCGTGCCGACTTCGCCGGCTGGAGCGAGGTGCGCGACCGTGGCGAGTACCGCCTGAAGTCGGCCGCCTTGCGCGACCTGGCGCTGGAGCTGGGCCTGCGTCCGGGCGACAAGGCGATCACCCCGGCCGTCGAGAAGACCTCCAGCGATTTCCATCGCGGCTTCCTGCGCGGCCTGTTCGACACCGACGGCTCGGTGCAGGGCAGCCAGGAGAAGGGCGTCAGCGTGCGCCTGGCACAGTCGGACCTGGCGCGGCTGGAGGCAGCGCAGCGCATGCTGTTGCGGCTGGGCATCGCCTCGCAGATCTACCGCGACCGGCGCTCCGCCGGCACCGCGTTGCTGCCCGACGGGCACGGCGGCACGCGTGCCTACGTCACCAAGGCGCAGCACGAACTGGTCGTCAGCGGCGACAACCTCGATGCCTTCGCCCAGCGGGTGGGCTTTGCCGACACCGCCAAGGCCAACCGCCTCAAGGCGCTGCTGTCCGGCTATCGTCGCCAGTTGAACCGCGAGCGTTTCGTGGCGACCGTGCAGTCGGTGGCCGCCGATGGCATCGAAGACGTCTACGACGTGCAGGTCCCCGGCATCAACACCTTCGACGGCAACGGCCTGCACGCCCACAATTGCGGCGAGCAACCATTGCCGCCCTACGGCGCCTGCCTGCTCGGCTCGATCAACCTCACCACCTTCGTGCGCGAGCCGTTCACCGAGCGCGCCCGCTTCGACTGGGAGGAATACAAGGAAGTGGTGCGGGTGTTCACCCGCATGCTCGACAACGTGGTCGAGGTCAACGGCCTGCCGCTGCAGCAGCAGCGCGACGAGATCATGCGCAAGCGCCGCCACGGCATGGGCTTCCTCGGCCTGGGCTCGACCATGACCATGCTGCGCATGAAGTACGGCAGCGCCGAGTCCTGCGAGTTCACCGAGTCCATCGCCCGCGAGATGGCCGTGGCCGGCTGGGAGACCGCGCTGTCGCTGGCCAAGGAGAAGGGCCCGGCGCCGATCATGCAGGAGACCTTCGAGGTCACCGCGGCGATGCTGCGGCAGCGCCCGGAGATGGTGCGCGATGGCTGGCGCGTCGGTGAGCGCATCGAGGGCCGGCTGCTGCACGCCAAGTACAGCCGCTACATGCAGCGCATCGCCGAGGTGGCGCCGGCGCTGGTCGAGGAACTGGCCGAGGTGGGCGCGCGCTTCACCCACCACAGCTCCATCGCCCCCACCGGCACCATTTCGTTGAGCCTGGCCAACAACGCCTCCAACGGCATCGAGCCGAGCTTCGCCCACCACTACAGCCGCAACGTGATCCGCGAGGGCAAGAAGAGCAAGGAGAAGGTGGACGTGTTCTCCTTCGAGCTGCTGGCCTACCGCCACCTGGTCAACGCCAAGGCGATGCCGTTCGCCGAGGACGCCGCCGCGCGCCTGCCGGAGTACTTCATCGCCGCCGACGACATCCACCCCAAGGAACACGTGGACGTGCAGGCCGCCGCGCAGAAGTGGGTGGACAGCTCCATCTCCAAGACCGCCAACGTCCCCACCGACTATCCCTACGAGCAGTTCAAGGACATCTACCGCTACGCCCACCAGCAGGGGCTGAAGGGCTGCACCACGTTCCGCTTCAACCCGGCCGCCTTCCAGGGCGTGCTGGTGAAGGAGGCGGACCTGGAGAACACCACCTACCGCTTCGAGCTGGAAGACGGCAGCGTGGTCGAGGTCAAGGGCAACGAGCAGATCGAATACGACGGCGAGATGCACACCGCCGCCAACCTGTTCGATGCGCTGAAAGAAGGGTATTACGGCAAGTTCTGACGCCGTCCCGTCTCCCCTTCGCGCCGGCGGAGGGGAGGGCGGCGGTGGAAGCCCTGGAGCGCGGCACGCCGTGCTTCCCCAACGCTTCCCCACCGTCCGCCGAATGTCGCCGTTTCCGGCTCCCCGCTTCGCTGCAATCGGTATAGCATCGCCCGCGTGACATAAACACTGACACCCTGAGGAGGGTTTTATGAGCAATGGAAATGGCGTCACGGCGACGCTGACGCAGGTCGCCGAGAACGTGAAAGAAACCGCCACCAACGTCGGCGAGACCATCGCCGCCACCGCCAGCGAGGCCGTCGCCACGGTCAAGCAGACCGCCGAGAACGTGCAGAAGCGCGTGCAGGACCAGGTCGCCAAGACCCGCAAGGCGGTGAAGAAGGCCGAGAAGGCAGTCGCCAAGCGCGCCGAAAAGGCCGGCAAGGCCGTCAAGAAGACCGTCGCCAGCGCTCGCAAGAAGCTGGAAGCGGCCAAGGCCAGCGCCCAGGCCGAAGCGGCCGCGCTGACCAAGGGCGGCAAGAAGACCGCCAAGAAGGCGGCTGCGAAGAAGGCGCCGGCGAAGAAGGCCGCGGCCAAGAAGGTCGCGGCGAAGAAGGCGCCGGCCAAGAAAGTGACCGCCAAGAAAGTGACCGCCAAGAAGGCCGCGCCGAAGAAGGCGGTCAAGAAGGTCGCCGCCAAGAAGGCCGTTGCCAAGAAGGCAGTGAAGAAGGTTGCAGCGAAGAAGGCCGTCGCCAAGAAAGCGGTGAAGAAGGTCGCCAAGGCGGTCAAGAAGAGCACCGCCAAGGTCGCCAAGAAGAGCGCCGCCGTGAAGAAGACGGCCGTGCGCAAGGCCGCCGGCAAGAAGGCCGCCGCCACCCGCGCCAAGAAGTAAGCCGTCCCGACGCACCCTCTCTCCCGTGCGCGGGAGAGAGGCCGGGCCCCACGCCCGCCCCGCTCGCCTTCCAGGAACGCACGCCTCATGGCCATCAAGATCGACCAGAAAATCAAGGGCTACGCCGTCGTCACCCCCGAGGACAAGGCGCGCGACGCCGCCGCCGCGGTGCCCGCCTCGTCGATCGACCGCGCCACCGCCGAGGCCGAAGCGCCGGCGGACAACATCATCCACATGCACGAGCGCATCGAGCGCCCGGACGTGCTGATCGGCAGCACCTACAAGATCAAATCGCCGTTGGTGGAACACGCCATGTACGTGACCCTCAACGACATCGTGCTCAATGCCGGCACCGAGCACGAACTGCGCCGCCCGTTCGAAATCTTCGTCAACTCCAAGTCCATGGAGCACTTCCAGTGGATCGTGGCGCTGACCCGCATCATGTCCGCCGTGTTCCGCAAGGGCGGCGACGTCACTTTCCTGGTCGACGAGATGAAGGCCGTGTTCGACCCCAAGGGCGGCTACTTCAAGGCCGGCGGCGTGTACATGCCGTCGCTGGTCGCCGAACTGGGCAGCATCGTCGAAGAGCACATGAAGTCGATCGGCCTGCTGCATGACCCGGAAATGAGCGACCACCAGCGCGCGCTGATCGCCGAGAAGCGCAAGCAGTACGAAGAGCGCTCAAAAAAAAACAGTGAAGTGAGCAAGGCGGTTCCTTCTCCTGCGGGAGAAGGTGGCCGCAGGGCGGACGAGGGTGCGGTGTCCGCCGACTCCACCGCCGACCACGAAGAGGACATCGCCGTCACCGGCGACGGCGCGAGCTTCCCACCGTCGGCCACGATGTGCCACAAGTGCAATACCAAGGCGCTGGTCATCATGGACGGATGTGCGACATGTTTGAATTGTGGGTATTCGAAGTGCGGGTGATCGACTCGCATGGCCGCCAGGCTTGAGTGCCTGTGTGGGAACACCCAAAAGGCGCTATTTCAGTGCGCATAAGGCGCTAGCGCGGAGCCCATAAAGGTCTAGTTGCGCCCATATTTGTGTTCGGATGAGGGCTCAACGCCTAGTTGGACGCCTATCTGGGCCTGCCTCCGGAGTTCGACGTGCCGGCGTAACATCATCCTTGCTCCCCTGTTAGCAGGGGACGTTCGGTGGGACTGAGATGCGCGGCAGTGGCTAGGAGGGGAAGATATTTCGCGGGAGCTAATTGCTGCATCGAAAGACATCACTTGCCCCACGCGGAATCTTTGCCAGCTTCACTCACCAGCTACGGCCATTCGGTAGAAGAACAGTGACTACCGTGCGCCACGACCAAGGAATGATGCCTGCGTGCGCTCAATGCTAGCCAAAGTTGAGCGCAGTCATTGAGGGGCTAGTAGCCAATTCCATTAGACTCTTGGAGTCTCGGGATAAACCCCGTATTTATAAGAGAGCATTAGCTGAATGAGTAAGAAGACCCTGGAGTCGATTGTTTCCGCCAAGGCCAAGATCGAAGGGGAACTCCGCAAGCTGGAAGAGCAGGAAGCGGCGCTCCGCCAAGAACAGGCCTCCGCGGCAGTCGCGGAAATCACGGGCTTGCTGAGCCTATACGGCGAGTACTTCACTCCGAAGCAGAAGGCCGAACTGGCGGTGGCCGTTGGCGCCAGCAGCCCGGGCCGTGGCCGCAAGGCCGCTCCCGCCCCGGCCAGGAAGGAAGTCGCCCCCAAGTATTGGCTGCCTCATACCCATGAGACATGGAGCGGCCGGGGTCGTCCCCCGCGTGCCTTCACGGCGTGGGAGGGCACCGCTGCCTACAAGCAATGGAAGGCCAATCACCCGGACGAGAAGTTCCCGAAGTATCCGGGCTAGGCGTTGGTGAGGATGCGTTCCAGATCCATCAACGCTTCCGCGCTGATCTCGAGCCTTCTTTCGTACGCCAGCACGCGTGTACATTCGGGTTGCTTGCATTGGCCCAACAAGGCCCACGAGGTCATCGTTCCATACGAGGTAGCCAGCTTCGTCACGCGGAGTTCCTGTGCGAAAATGAGGACCGGATCGGCGTGATGGTGATGCCGTCTTGGAGTTGTTGATCCACGACTGCTGGGGCGTCCGAGCGTAATTCTAGGGGATTGAACGATACTTCACAGTAATACATTTGCGGGGGGCGAAGTGATCAATGTATCGGATGATACTTGGAAAAACGAAACGGCTATTCGTCGTCTTCCTTCCGTTGAGCTGCAGTTCTTTGCATGGGTGCAGCTCGTAGATGATGGAAAATTTCGCGCTGCATTGATCTTAGAAAGCGGGGCTACAACCCGTATATTCGTCGGTCAACATGCTGGTCCCTTCCACTTGTTGGAAGGGACGCAACGACCTTGGACGTTGCCAGCGTCTTTCTCGCGCCAAAGCTGCGGGGAAATGGCTGGTTTAAGTGCTTCCTGGACTTGGCCGATCAACTTGTTCCTTGGCATGCGATATACGTCCAATCGGTACAAAACCCAAAGCTGGGCTCCTATCTGCTTTCAACTGGCTTCATCGATCTAGGGCAAGATAACTTCTATCGCCCCACAAGTAACTGGCGAGTCAAGTACGCCTGGGATGACACAAGTCGCGAATTGGCAGCTGCTGAGGCACTTGCCTCAAGACCTGTCACGCTACCCGAATTAGCAGGTTTGGCTGATATGGAAGAGTGGCCTAGCCTACGAGTCTCGTGATCATTTGGACATCGCGGCGTGCAGCGCCACGCCCAGCTAGCGGTCGCAGCGGCGGCCATGTTCATCGACTTTGTGGCCGACGCCTACCGGCATTGAGAAGCGACGAACGGCGAATCGGGGGCGCCGGATCAAGGCCGGTGGGTGATGAGCATTTCCTCGCATGGTTTCCCGTCATCGCATACGGGCGTCCGCAGTGCCATACTCGAGCCAGCTCAGTCATGGAAAGGCATAGCGCTCGATGAAGACACGCACTCTCCCTATACTGTTTCTGATACTGGTTGCGGCAGTTGCCTGCGATCGCGCCGGCAAGCCGCACGCACAGCCGGCAGCTGCTTCCATCTCGCTGCAGTCGCTGACAGTTGGTAGCAACAAGGCGCCGGATGGCGTTCTTGCGCAGCCGATCACTGTGCTGGATGCGCTGACCATCGAGATCGCATTGAATTCGGCTCCGCCGACAGATGCCGGCGCGATCGAAGCGCGATTCATCAACCTGGCGACCGGCCAGGTGGTGTCCACAGGGTCCGGCGCCGTCACCGACCGGCGCGCCACCTTGACTCTGAACCCAAAGGATCGCCGGGAATGGGAGCCTGGGCGTTACCTGCTCGAAGTCAGTCTGGGCGGCTCCTTGCTGGGTACCCGCGATATCGATGTTTCCGCACCGGGGCCGGCAAGCTGATCCTCGGTGGAAAGGGCGCGCAAGAAGGCTGTCAGTTGCCTCTGCTCGGTCACCGTCAGGTTCACGGGCCGACCGCGTCCAAGGCTGCGGTAGTAGATTTCGCGCTCCACCGCCTTGTCCAGCGTGGCCACACTTCCATCGTGCATGTACGGCGCGGTAAGCGCGACATTGCGCAAACTGGGAGTGCGGAACGCGCCCAGGTCGGCTGGCTTGCGCGTCGCCGCGAAGCGCCCCGATTCGGCGACCTCTCGATCGGACAACACCAATGCGCCCAGTGGCTGATTCGTGCGCCTGGCCTGCTCCAACCGTTCCAGCAGCGCAGTGACATCGCCGGCGATCTGTTCAAAACCGACGCCGGCATGATGGAACTTCTGGTCGGTCAAGGTAACTGGACTGCCGGCAAGCTGGTGGCATTCCGCACAGGCCGCCTTGCCAGTGAAGAGTGCGAGGCCGGCACGCTCGTCTGCATCAAGTAGCGACGGCTCGTCGATGCTGCGGTCGTAGCGCGTCGGCTGGCGGGGCATTGAGCGCAGATAATGCGTTAGACCGTCCGCCACCGCCGATTGGTCCAGTCGATTTCCATCCGCATACTTGGCATAGTGCGGCTGCGCGTTGATGCGCGCCAGCAGCGTCTCCATGTTCGCCAACCCCATCTCCCGCGGATTGGTGAACGCCTGCAGCGCCACCACGCTGAGGTCGTGCTCGCGGCCGTCCCAGAACAGCGTGGAGTAGACGCCGGCATCGGCCAGGTCAGGCGCGTTGCGCGTGCCTGCATTGCCGTGCACGCCGAGCGAGACCTTGCGGCCATCGGTGAACGACTTCGCCGGGATGTGGCAGTCCGCACAACTGACTGCGCCATCCGCGCTCAAGCTGCGATCGAGGAAGAGGTCGCGCCCCAGCGCGATCCTGTCCGCGTCGCCCTGTGCTGCCGGAACTCGCGCGCCCTGTTCGCATCCCGCCAACCCAACGGTGGCGAAAACGGCAGCGGAAATGACAAGAAAATGTCGTATTTTCATGCTGTGCGTGCGCTCCGTCGCTGTTTTATGTCATTGCTTGACATGCACGATCACATTATGCAACAAATGATGAAGCTGAAAAACTGCCAACGGAAGGCATGCCTGGCCACGCAAGCTGGCCTACGTGCTGATGCTCAACAGTGCGCACAAGCAGATGGGGCCAAAGGATATGGACGTTCCGCAAGACCGCGTCGTAAGGCGTGCAGGTTGGCTCTATTCGCTTCTCGGGATTTCCACCGCCGATCTCGGCCTTGCGCGCCGCATCGGGCTACGCATTGCCGGGTTCGTCGCGCTGCTCGTCGGCAGCGAATCGGCGTTGGCCGCCGCCTATGTCTATGACGCCAACGGGCGGCTGATCGCGGTCACCAATGACGTCGGGGATACCGCCCGCTACCACTACGATGGCTTGGGCAACATCACGCGCGTGCAGCGTCTGCCATCGGGTGCGCTCGCCATTTTCGATTTTGCCCCGCGCCACGGCGGCGCCGGCGACAGGGTCACGCTGAAAGGGCAGGGCTTCAGTGCAACCGCGGCGCAGAACGTCGTTCGCTTCAATGGGGTGGTCGCCGACGTGGTGGCCGCCAGCACCAGCAGCCTGACCACCATCGTCCCATCCGCCGCCACCACGGGCGTGTTGACCGTTACCGTGGGCACTCAGACGGCCAGCAGCGACGTCCCGTTCGTGGTCGACGCCCAGCCGCGTGCGCCACTCATCACCGCCGTGAGCCCGCACATCGCCTCGGTCGGCGCTGCCCTCACCATCAGCGGACAGTCGCTGCTGCCGCTCGATGGGCAGACCAGCGCGCGCCTTGGCCTGGCACCACTGGTCCTTGGCCAGGCCAGCAACACGACGCTGCAGGCCGAAGTTCCTGGCGGCGCGAGCAGTGGCCGGATCAGGGTCACCACCCCCTACGGCAGCGCTGTCAGCGCAGACGACGTGCTTGTCGTGCCTGCGGGAGTCGACGACGAGGCCATTGCTACGGCGAAGCGACTGGCCGTCGACGGGCAACTCAACGATCTTTCGACGGCGTCCGCCGGGCAAAGCGTGGCGATCCTGTTCGACGCGCAAGGCGGCGACTACATCAGTGCGCAGTTCTCCGAACTGGCCAGCGAACTGAACTATGCCCTGTATGGCATCGGCAACAAGCGCCTCGCCGCGGGGACGGTCTCGGCCAATGCGCCGAGCTTCCATATGCCCGCACTGAAGTCGACCGGGACCCATCTGCTGGTGTTGACCCCCAAGGCAGGCCCGCTGACGTGGAAGTTGCAACTCGAGCGATCCGCCGTCCTGAACATCGACGGCGCCGCTCAGGATGTGAGCACCAGCATCGCAGGGCAGAGTCGCCGGCTGGTGTTCGATGCAAGCAAGGGGTTGCCGCTTGGCATGGGATTGGCGGAAAAGACCGGGCCTCCGGCGTGGGGCTCGGCGACGGTGACCGTGCAGGGGCCAGATGGAGGCCAGGCGGGTTTCCAGCAGTGCACGCAAGCGAACAATGGATGCAGTCTCAATCTTTCCGCATTGAATACGGGTAGACATGCGGTTCTAATCACCCCCGCCGCTTCTGGAACCCGCCTTCTTGCGTTCCAGGCGGTTCTATCGACCGATGCGCAACACACCCTGGCGCGCGGTACGCCACTGGCTCTTTCCCTTGCGCGTGCAGGCCAGAACGCCAGGCTGCGCTTCACCGGAACCGCGGGCGAAGTGCTCGGCCTGCTGGTCGCCGGACAGGCCACCCTTCCTTCCGGCCGCAGCGTCTATTACCGCGTCAACCGTCCGGACGGCACGCTCTGGAAGTCCGTCGCAGCTTCGAGCGGGCTGGTGTTGAACCTCGCACTCCCGGTTACAGGGACCTATGAGGTCTTCGTCGATGCCGGATACGGTGAAACACTCGCCACGGAGGTGCTGCTGCGTGGCAACGAGGGAAGTCCCGTCATCGACGGCGCCACATCGACACACGTCGCAGCACGTGCGGGTGAGGCAGCCTACTTCCAGATCACGGCATCGTCCGGCGACTCCCTTGGCCTGGGCATCAGCGGCCTGACGATCGCCAACGGCAGCGGCGCGGCCGTGAACATATACCGCCCCAACGGCATGCTGCTGGCCAATACCACCTGCCATGCAGCAAATGCTGGCTGCGATCTCAATCTGTCTTCGCTGGAGGGCGGCGTGCACGGCGTGGAGGTGGTGCCGCTGGATCCGGCGCAGACCATGCAGTTCGACGCCACGGTCTCCCGTGATGTCGCCATGAACATGGCCAGGGCAAACCCGACCTCTCTGAACTTGCCGCGCCATGGAAAAAATGCGCGCCTGGCATTCACCGCCGCTGCAAATGAAGTCGTCGCACTCAAGATCACCGGCCAGACCACGCAGCCGTCCGCCGCCGGCGTGTACTTCCGTGCACTCCGTCCTGATGGTGTGACCGTCACTTCCGGCTACGCCGCAGGCGACAAGACCCTGCTGATCGACACCAGCGTCGCCGGGACCTATCAGATCTTCGTCGACCCCGAGAACGGTGCGACCACGACCGCGACGCTGACTCTCGAGGCGGGCGTGCTGGGGCAAATGGAACTGGATGGCAGCATCGGCGAGTATGAGGGCGCCGCAGGCAAGGACGTGTCCTTCGCCATCAACGCGGTTGCCGGTAAACATCTCGGGTTCGGCATCAGCCACTTGAGCGTGAACAGTGGCACTTACGTACGCATCTACGCCTATACGCCGAGCGGCGCCAGCGTTGGAAACGAGACGTACTGCTACGTGAGCAACGGCGGCTGCGACGTCCAGCTCTACAACCCGGTCAGCGGTACCTACAGCATCGTGATGCGGCCGGTGAGCAGCACGCAGACGATGAAGTTCAGGGCGACGCTGTCCTCTGCGTTGCGCGCGACGCTGTCCCGCGATGTTCCCTTCAATCTGAGCCTGGACCGGCGTGGCCAGGACGCGCTGATGACCTTCAATGGGCTCGCCGGCGAAACGGTGGCGCTGCAGATCGCCGGCCAGTCGAGCCTGCCCGCGGGTAGGACCGTGACCTACCGGGTCTACAAGCCCAGCGAACGCCGCAGCAGCTATCACATCGCGAGCATCGCGCCGGAGACCGGCGGCGCCCTCAACATTCGATTGCCGGAGAATGGCGAGTATTGGGTATATGCCGATCCTCAGTTTGGCGCAGCCGCGGCGGCGAGGATCACCTTGTCCACGGGAACCACCAGCGGATTGGTGCGGGATGGCGCGTCTGTGGCATTCGCCGCCGACCAACCAGGGCAGACGGCCCACTATAGTTTCAACGCGATCGCCGGGCAGCACATGGGCTTTGCGGTCAGCGACCTGAGCGTCTCCGACGGAACCTATGTGCGGATCTACGCCTATGGGCCGAACGGCAACAGCATCGAGGACGACTCGTACTGCTACGTGGAGCGCGGTGGCTGCGACGTGGATATCTACAACCCTGTCGCCGGCAGCTATAGCGTGGTGGTCGTGCCATCGGTGGCTGGGCAGCGCATACAGTTCACCGCTACGCTGTCCAGCAGTGCTCCCGCTGAGCTGGCGCTGGACACCCCCGCCATGCTGCAGCTTTCGCGGCGGGGCCAGGATGGAATGCTGACCTTCAGCGGTAATCAAGGTGACACCGTCGGTTTGCAGATCGCCGGTCAAGCAAGCGCTCCTGCTGGCAATACGGTGCGCTACCGGATCTTCAAGCCGAGCGAACGCCGGCGTGGCTACCACGTTGCCGAAGTCTTTCCCCAGAACGGGGGGGCGGTCAATATGTCGCTGCCCGAGACCGGTACCTACTGGATATGGGCCGATCCCGACTACGGTGCTGCCGTAAGTGCACAGATCACGCTTTCCAGCGGTACAGCCGGCGGGCTGAACCAGAACGGCGGCTCGGTAGGAGTGGAGACTGTCCTGCCTGGTCAGACCGCCTACTTCCGCTTCAACGCAACAGCCGGCCAGCACCTCGGCTTCGGCCTGAGCGACCTGGTGGTGAGCAGTGGAACGCTGGTGCGCATTTACGCCTATGCGCCGAATGGCAACAACATCCAGGACGACTCGTACTGTTATGTCGCCGATGGCGGCTGCGACATCGACATCTATAACCCCGTCACCGGCACCTACAGCGTCATGGTCGTGCCCGAGCACGGCGATCAGGCGATGCAGTTCAATGCGACGCTCTCGTCCAGCGCGGGTGTCGCCCTGGAGCGCGATGTTCCGGCTGTGCTCGATCTGACGCGCCGCGGCCAGGATGGCTTGATGACGTTCAACGGCACCCAGGGCGAGAATCTCGCTTTCCTGGTCGCTGGCCAGACGACCGTGCCTGGAGATCGCCAGGTGACCTATCGGGTCTTCAAGCCAGGCGATCGCCGGTCCGGCTACTACATTTACTCTTTCAACGCCGAGACAGGCGGATCGGTGAACATGGTGTTGCCGGAAACGGGAACCTATTGGATCTGGGCGGATCCGGTCAAAGGCGCCACCAGCCGCTCGCACGTCACCTTGTCCACCGGTACCGTCAGTGGCATGGAGCGCGATGGTGCGGTGGCCCAGTTCGCCTCCACGCAGCCCGGACAATCAGCGCATTTCCGCTTCAATGCGACAGCAGGCCAACACCTGGGATTCGCTGTCAGCGATCTGGCCGTCAGCGCGAACAACCATGTGCGGATCTCTGCATATGCACCCAATGGGAACAGCATCGCCGATACATCCTATTGTTATGTGGCCGACGGTGGTTGCGACATCGATATCTACAACCCTGTAGCCGGGACATACAGCATCATCGTGTCCGCCGCGGAAGCCGGTCAGACCATGCAATTCAAAGCTGGCTTGAGCAGTAGCGCCGCCCCGGCACTGGCAAGCGACGTGCCGCTGAACCTGCAACTGGATCGTCGCGGCAAGGATGCGGTCGTGACCTTCACCGGCAATGCCGGGGAATCGGTGGCACTGCTTGTCGCCGGCCAATCCACCGTTCCCGCGGCGAAGACAGTCCGCTATCGCATCTACAAGCCCAGTGAGCGCCGACGCTCCTACGAACTCGACGTCATTGCAGCCACGACAGGGGGATCGACCAACCTGATCCTTCCGGAGTCGGGGACCTACTGGCTTTGGGTGGACCCTGACACAGGCGCAACCACTAACGCTCAGGTGACCTTGTCCACCGGGAGCGCGAACCCGCTTGTGCAGGATGGCTCGCCAACTCAGTTCGCCTCGACCAAACAAGGGCAATCGGCGCACTTCCGGTTCCCTGCGACGGCCGGCAGTCACCTGGGCTTTGCCATCAGCGGCCTGAGCCTGAACGAAGGCAGCTACGTGCGGGTGTACGCCTATGCACCCAATGGCACCAGCGTCGCCGACACGTCCTACTGCTATGTGAGTGACGGTGGCTGCGACATCGATTTCTACAACAGCGTTGCCGGCGACTACAGCATCTTGGTGCAGCCTGACACGAACGGACAGACCATGCAGTTCACTGCAACGTTGTCCTCCAATATGCGAGCTGACCTGCAACGCGGTGTGGCGGCTCACGTTGAGCTCTCGCGCCGTGGCCAGGATGGCTTGCTGACCTTCGCCGGATCCCAAGGGGAGAAGGTGACCCTGCAGGTTGCCGCGCAAGCCACGCAACCTGCGGGTGGCCGCGTCGTCTACCGCGTATTCAAGCCCAGTGACCGGCGTCGCGGTTACGCGATCGGCACCACCAACCCAACCACAGCAGCCAGCTTGAACCTGACGCTGCCGGAAGCCGGAACGTACTGGATTCTGGCCGATCCGGATTTTGGCCGGTCGGCCAGCGCGACCGTTTCCGTCTCGACCTCGCCCTAAGCGCCGTCAGCGAAGAGATCACGACTATGAAGAATGGAATCTCCAAGGTCCAGGCAGTCAGTGGCATGCGCCCCAAGCTCTTTGCGATGGGCGTGCTGCTGGGGGCGTTGTCGATGGCCGGTTCGCTGTGGCACCTGGACGGGGGCTTGTTGCCGTCCGCCCAGGCCAGCGCGGTGGACAGTGCCGTCGACGACGTGCTGCGGCCATTGGCGCCACGAGAGCAGCGCACCCAGCTGAAGGATGGCCGCTGGCTGCGGCTGAACGCCGCCGGCACGCAGCTTCAAAAGGAGGATGCGAGCAAGGCGCCTTCGAAGGCCTTGGACCTGCCGGAAGCGCGCATCAACCCCAGCCTGACGCTACTGCCGAGTGGCCGTGTGCTGATCTGGGGCGGTACCGATGGGAACGGTGTCTTGCGACGCGATGGACTCTGGTACGACCCTGCGCTGGACACGCTTTCGATCGCCAGCGATTTGACCCTGTCTGCGCGTGCAGGCCACACCGCAACGGTGCTGACGGATGGCAGCGTCCTGTTCGCCGGCGGCGACACCGCGTCGGCGGGCATGCCTGCCGAACTTTGGGACGAGCGCAGCAACCGTGCGTTGGCGCTTGCCGACGAGACCAGCGTCGCGCGCCGTGGGCATACGGCACTGCTGCAGAGCGACGGACAGGTGCGCATCGCCGGTGGCATCGATCGCCACGGAACACGCCAGGAGACGGATCTGGTCTACAGCCAGGTCGACGGGCGTTTCTCCAATGCGCTTGCGCAGCATGACCGTCGTCCGGCCGGCTTGGCAGGCTCGATCCCGGCCCAGGGTAGCAAGGACGTGCTGCCCGCACAGCGCCTGTCGGTGCGCTTCGCGCAACCGGTCAACGTGGCCGATCTGTCCGCGTCATCGGTCACCCTGATCGGCCCGGGCGGCGTCGCGCCCGTCGAGATCATGCCGGCCGAGGGCGGCCGCCTGCTGTTCGTCTCGCCGAAACGGTCGCTATTCCCCGCCTCCCACTACACCCTCATGGTTGACGGTGTGCGTACCCGGGAGGGAAGGCAACAGCCGCTGGTGGCGATCGATTTCGGCACCGCCGCCCTTGACGCCGCGGGAAGCACGACCGACGCCACCGACACCGCTCTCGATCCAGTGAGCGAGCGTGTCATCACCGGGGATGTGCGTCACCAGAGCGGCTGCGATCAGGCGGGAAGCGCCGCTCAGCCCTGTCGGGCACACGGCTTTGTCGACAGCGGCATCTGGTACCCCGGCCGTGACAACACCGATAGCCGGTGGCGCATCTACAGCGATGAGCAGCGCGTCGAGCGGGCCGAGTACTCGGCCGTCATGGCCGCGCGTTACCAACTGACCGCGCTGCGCGGCCGCGTGGTCCGCGTGGACCAGATGCCGGTCGCCAATGTCGAGGTCAGCATCGGCAGCATCACGACCCGCACCAATGCCGATGGCTGGTTCGCGCTGTTCGACCTGCCCAAGGGGCATCAGGAACTGTACGTCGACGGCAGCACCGCCAATGTCGGTGCCGACCAGTATGGGCAGTTCGTGGTCGGCGTGGATATCAAGCCCGGTCGCCTCAACGAACTGCCGTACCTGATGCACCTGCCCAAGATCAGCGCGCGGGACAAGGTACGCATCGCGTCCCCGCTGAAGCAGGACCTGGTCATCGGCCATCCGGACATCCCGGGGCTGGAGCTGCACATCCCCAAAGGCACGGTCATTCATGACCGCAAGGGGCGGCTGGTCAACGAGATCGCGATCGTGCCGACGCCGGTCAACAGGGCGCCGTTCCCGGTGATGGAAAACCATCCCATGGCGTTCACGGTCGAGCCCGGCGCGTCTCAGGTACGCGGGCTGGATCCCGACGCGCGCAACGGCATCCGTGTCTATTATCCGAACTACGACAATTACAAGAAGGGAACCGAGGCCGACTTCTGGATCTACGATCCAACCGATGGCTGGCGGGTGTACGGGCGCGGCACGGTCTCAAAGGACGGACGCCATTTCGTGCCGGAGCAGGGCGTCGCCCTGCACGAAACCATGGGCGGCATGTACAGCGTTCCTGGGGGAAACGGCGCCAGCGAACCCAACCTGGCCGCGGACAACTCCGGGCAATGCGGTTGCAGCGGCGATGCTGCCGTCGCCGGCGATCCGATCGACCTGAGGACCGGCGAGTTCACCCACGCCGAGACCGATCTTTCCATCGACGATATCGTGCCCATCACCGTGGGGCGCAACTATCGGCCCAACGACCTCAAGCGGGGCGTCTTCGGCATTGGCATGTCGTGGAACTGGGGCTACACCCTCAATCGCCCCAGCACCGACAACTACGACGTCCTGGAACTGGTGCAGCCCAACGGCGCATCGTTGCGGTTCGACAGGATTTCCGGCACTGGCAACCAGGGCGAGTGGCGGCAAGCCGGCTCCAACACTCGCTTCGCCGGCGCGCTGATCAAGACCGTCTACGACTCGGATCCCACCCAGCCCTGGGGGCGTGCGTTCCTGCTGACCCTGCGTGACGGTTCCCGGATGCAGTTCTCCAGTTGGAACGACATCCGCGTGCGCTGGATCGAGGATCGTCACGGCAACCGGACGTCGCTGCTCTACAACGCGGGCCTGGTGTCGGAGATCATCTCGCCCAGCGGCCGC
The DNA here is from genome assembly GCF_009192905.1 of Xanthomonas sp. LMG 12459. Lineage (NCBI taxonomy): Bacteria > Pseudomonadati > Pseudomonadota > Gammaproteobacteria > Lysobacterales > Lysobacteraceae > Xanthomonas > Xanthomonas sp. LMG 12459. The sequence goes on along the minus strand of NZ_NSGT01000004.1, from coordinate 131,125 downwards.
TCCGTCGCCATTGCCTACGACGGCAGCAACCGCATCAAGACCCTGCGCGACCATACCGGCCGCGAGTGGTCGTACAGCTACGACAGCAACGGCTTACTCTCGAAGACAACATACCCGGATGCGACGTCCCGTCAGTACGCATTCCAGACGCGTGTTCAGAACGGGACCCTGGCTCAGCACCGCATCGAGTCGATCACGAACCAGCGCGGGCATCGCCTGCTGCTCAACCACTTCGAGACGGTCAATGGCGTCTCGACCGGGCGGGTGATCAAGCAGACCCAGGCCGATGGTGGCGAGATCAGCATCGACTACGCCCACGTCGACAACGGGGTGACCGGCACGCTGGTGACCGAGGTCGATGGCAGCAAGCGCAGGATCGTATTCGCCGATGGCACGCCTTACCCGGTGTCGGAGACATTGGCGTATGGGACTGCGGAGGCGCAGACCTTCACCTACGAGCGCAACAGCAACGGCCAGCTGATTCGCAGTACAGACCCGCTGGGACGAAAGACCGAGTACAGCTACAACGCGGACGGCCAGACCACACAGATCGTAGCGATGGCGGGCACGGCGAAGGCCCGGACCGTCAGCATGACGTACAACGCCGATGGCGACCTGACCTCCATCACCGACCCACTGAACAGGGTCACGCGGCTGGGCTACCAGAACCGCTGCCTGAGCTCGGTGACCGATACGCTCAATCGAACCGCGCTCTATCGCTGCAATGCCGCTGGCCAGATGATCAGCGCCACCGATCCGCTGCAACGGACACTACAGCTACACTACGACGGATTCGACCTGGTCGGGGTCACCGATCCCCTGGGGCGTCGCACCAACTATCGCATCGACTCGCTGGGACGCGTGATCGCAACGGAGGACCCGCAGGGCAACCTCGTCCGCCGCGAGTACGACGTGATGGGGCGGGTCAAGAAGCTGATCGACGCGCATGGCACGGCATTGGAGTATGGCTTCGATGCCAACGGCAATGTCGCCGCCGTGCTGCTGCCCAACGGCAATGGCATCACCTACACCTACGATAGCCGCGACCGCCCGGTGACCCGTACCGACGCGGCTGGAAAGGTCGAGCAGTGGGGATACGACCTGGCCGATCGCGTCACCAGCCACGTCGACAGGATGCAGCGCACCGTCATCAACACCTACGACGTGTTGGGACGACCGAAGACCACCACCTTCCAGGATGGTACCAAGGCCGCCTATACCTACGACGCCGGCAATCGTCTGCGGGCGCTGACGGACACGGGCGCGGTCGGCACGCTGAACTGGGACTACGACGACTTCGACGCGGTCATTGCCGAATCCGGTCCGCAGGGAACCGTCGCGTACGCCTACGATGGCGCCGGGCGTCGCAAGGAAATGCGTGCAGGCGCGCAGGCCCAGGTCATCTACACCTATGACGATGGCGACCGCCTGCGGCAACTGGACCAAGGGATGGAGCGGGTCCAGTTCGCTTACGACGATGTGGACCGTCTGGGGACGTTGACGCTGCCCAATGGCGTCGAGGCCGTACACGGCTACGATGAAGGCAACCAGCTGACCAGCCTGGCCTGGCAGAAACCCAGCAAGCCGGCGATCGGTGCCTTGGGTTTCGACTATGACGGCAACGGACAGGTCGTCAGCCAGAGCGGCAGCTTTGCCAGCCAGGTCTTGCCGATGGCGACGACGGGCACAAGTAGCTTCGACGACGCCAATCGCCAGCTGACGCACAACGGTCGCACGCTGACCTACGACGACAACGGCAACCTCGTCAGCGATGGGGCCCGCAGCTATGTGTGGAACGTTCGCAACCAGTTGGTGGAAATCCGCGAAGGGACTACCACCATCGCTGCATTCGGCTATGACCCGCTCGGCCGGCGGGTCGCACGCACCGAAGGAGGCGTTGCCACCCAGTACCTGTACGACGGCCAGAACGCGGTGCAGGAAGCGGTTGGCAACAGCGCCAATCCGATCCTGAGCGGACTCGGGGTCGATCAACGTTTCGCTCGCAACGGCGCCGGCGGTCGAACCTACTACCTGACCGACCAGTTGGGCAGCACGCGCGGGCTGACCAACGCGTCCGGCGATCTTGTCGAGCGCTACGACTACACGCCCTACGGGCAATTGCAGAACGCACCAAGCGGGTCCACCAATCCTTACCGCTACACCGGCAGAGAGCAGGACCAAAGCGGGCTGTACTACTATCGGGCGCGCTACTACAGCCCGGACATGGGCCGCTTCATCAGCGAGGACTCCTACGGCTTCGCCTCCGGCGATGCGAACTTCTATGCCTACGCGCTGGGCAACCCGATCAGCTACAACGATTCTTCGGGGCACATTGCGTGGTTTGTATTACTTCCACTGATCTGGGGTGGAATTGAAGTCGCAATTTCCCTGTACGACGCATACGACACGGGGAGAACACTACTCGATCCCTGCGAAACCACCGAAGCCAAGGTGATCGCTGCGATTGGATTCGGTGTGGGCCTTGTGGCACCAGGGGGGGGATACGGCTCTGGCTCAAAGAAGGTCTATCAATATTCGCTTCGAGCAAAAGCGGATGGCTGGTATCCTGTTATGACGAGGGGGAGTAAGAGTCCAACTTCGCAAGTCTGGCTATCCGAAGGTGAAGTGTGGAAATTTGGTACGACTCAGAATCCGAATAAAAGGTATCCTAAGCAATATCTGCAAGGCATTGGAACCGGTGGCGTCGATATGGCGAAGGAGTTTGACGGCACTAGGACCCAAGCGCTGATGCTTGAGCAAATGAAGATCGATAACTTCCATTTACAGAATGGTCAACTCCCGCCAGGAAATAAGGTCAGAAGGTAGGTTGCGATGAAGCTAGATTTTACGGCCGACTACGACTGGGAGGCGCGGATCGATAGGATCAAAAGTCACTATGCGCGCAATGCAGAGGATTTTATCCATCGATCTTACGGCAGTGAGGTGACCACGGTGTCTCTACTTTTCATGTGCCGCGATCCGTCCATAAAATTTAAACGAAGAGTTCGGTTTTCTTCTAAAAGCGCGGAGTTTTATACCGACGTCATGTTGGATCTGCCAATCATCGTCCCGCTTTCGATGAAGGAGAAAATGCACTACGTTTCTCGTGAGCTTCTTCAGCAGCTGTCAGAACAGTTGAACAAACGAAAGTTCAAGGACTTTGATCATGCTCGGTTTCTCAACGATCTAGAGAAATGGCTCGAGGGAATTGAAGGGCGCTATGACGGCCAGACGTCAGGACCTTGGCGTTATGCGTCGGGCGAAGAGGTTGAGCAATGAACGCAATTGAGATCGGACTTTCCTCGATGCCATGTCCATGCTGCGGAAATCTAACGATTGAGGAACCCGGGCAATATGAGATTTGTCCAGTATTTCAATGGCAGGATGATCCAGTTCAATCAGGTGATCCAAGTCACTGGGGATTAAATGGTCTAGATGCATAGTCTCAGGCTAAGGATATTAGTTGGCTGTTGCGCGTGTTTATCGAAGTAAATGCTGCAGTGATTCCAGTAATGCACTAGGGCTCCGTTTAAAGGTGCGACCAAGTTACTGAATATTGTTTCTTTTATTTATTCATTTATATTGCGAAAAATGCTGGCGGCGAGTTGCAGGGTGAGGTTTATAAGATCTGAATGGATCATTCACATCTTTAGATTGGAGGTGAGTCTGAGTCATGCTATCGCGGATTGAAAAGTCTCATTTGATGGTGGGAGTCTTGAGCTTTTGCTTTCTGTTGATGCGCAAAAAAGCTAGGCATTGATCAAGGAATTGAAATTTTAATGGCGGAGCAAGAGAAATATGAACAGCTTGAGAAGGCGCTCAATCAAATTTGCGTCGCAGAAAAAATTCCGTTTTTTCTGAGTAGATCCAGTGATAAGTAAGGCGGTGCTGTCTCTTCTGTGATCGAGCGGGTATTTGCCCCTCTTGGAGGATAGATGCGTTACCTAACCAATCTGGATGTGAGAACCAATCTCGCCGCTGGCCGTGAGGTTGAGCAGTTGTTGCCTGAGCGGCACGAGATGAATCAACTCGTAATTCGTTATATTTCTATTGAGAAGAATAGATCAGGTGGCTGGAAAGTCCGTTTTTGTGAGGTGTTTGATGGCGGAAACCCAGAATTTATTGATGTATACGAGTTTGAGGCGTTAGATCCCGACCTCCCATTTGGAGATGAATGGGTATTTGATTCGATCGAAGGCGCTATGTCCTTCGCGGAAGAGAAATTCGGGGCCGCTAATGATCGTTACGTGAACCGTGGGTTAATCCAGGACGAGTACAAGGATCGTTATCATCCGGAATGGTGATTCCTCCGAGCGCTACTGTGTGTGGATGTTGGCGACGCAGATGCGGTCGGAGATATGCGGGCTGAGGAAACGGCGGCTGGGTCCTGCGGTTCTTGGGCAGGTCGGCGAGGGCCATGTCGTCGTCGGTCAGCATGGTCTGCATCTTCTAGGGGAAGACCTCGGCCACGGCCTTGAGGAAGGTCGCACCTCCGTCTTCCCGGCCCAGTCTTGGAACTCGATCTAGGTGAACTTCGACACCAACTCGATGGCGAAGAACATCACCAGTTCGCCGTCGGTGTGGTGACAGCTCGCGGCTGTCGGTGTGGACATAGCCGATCTCGTAGGTGTTGAGCCGCTTGCGTTGGGCCTTGGTCTCCTGGGCCGGCAGCCAAAAACGTCGTGCCGCTGAATACAGCGACGCAAGGGCGCTGCGGCTGAGGTTGGTGATGGCTTCTCGCGGGCAGCCCAAGACAGTGTCGAGGCAGCAGCGTTTCCTGCCAGAAGGCCACCACCACGATGCCTTCTTCGGCCGGCGTCAGCAACGTGCTCCTCGGAGACTTAGGTCCCATCGGCGCATCGGTCGTCGTGGTCCGCTTACGCCACCTGGTCACCGTCTTGGGGTTCAGGCCGTGGCGGGCGGCAAGGGACCCGGTGATTTCTTTCGACGCTTTGAGCTCAGCTCGAGGACACTGCGTCGTGCGGGCGCTACCGTGAAGAACTTCCCATAGGGCATCCTCTCCTGACGGCTCAGAACTGATGATGCACCATCAGAATCCGGGACTACATATGACCCAAGTCCCTGGTACACATAGTATTTTTTTGGCTTTGGTGGAGCTAGCGCCTTGTGGCTATCCTCCCCTCCGAAACTATCGCCTTACGTCTCTCCTTTGCTAGCGGACAGGCTATCCACGCTAGTTCAAAGCCTTGGCCGCGTGGCTGGTTAGTAGTCCCTTTGAGTCAAACCCACACTGGCACGGCGATCTGCTAACGCTGCAAGTTGCTGAACTATGTCCTTCGAATGTGGGGATGGTCGACATACGACCAAGTTGGCGAGTTGTACCAGTTGCCAACATCGATGTCTCTTGTCGCACTTAGCCACTGGACGCCGTCATCCAGAGCATCCTGCGCCAGACTGTATTTCCCCATGGACAGGTCCTGCTCGAACTTTCGAAGAAAGTCATTCATCGAACGCGCTAATAGAAGGGCTATTCCCCATTCTTGATCTATAAATATGACCTGGCCATAGGTGCCGTTCTCTTCAGGAGACAGGTCAACACAAAGGCGGCAATGGGAAAAGTCGCTTCCAATCACTAAGCGATCCTTTCCGAGTTTCAGCACAGGGCGGATTCCCTTGTCCGCGAATTGGGCAGAAGCTCCTGCATCGTCGTTGCAGGAGATTCTTTCGACCTCGAAAGTCACCGTTGCCACATCCATGAAAGAGAATCCTAGAGCGAAATTTGCTGTGGCATCAGGATTCAAGCCTGCACTTTCGCGATAGACTGCCACGAGATCCTCAGGCAATGGGCGCCCCAACGCTGATTTTAGTGCGTTGATCTCTAGTTCGTTGGCTGCCGGAAGTAGTGCCTTCTCCACTTCTGGTGCAATAACTCTCAAGTGATCGCGGATTCGCTCAAGCATTTCATTCGCCAGGTTAAATTCAATATCTACATATTAATGCGGGACAAGTCTGCTTGCGCAGTAGAACTCCATCGGCACAACAAAAATGATGTGGTAACGCTGTAGTAGTCGGCGTTTCACGTTCAACCTTACGAGATCGCTGTCATGAATGCCATCATGCCTCCGCTGACATTCGCGCTGTTGGAGCAGAAGATCGAGGCTATGCCGGAAGAACCAGTCTCTGCGTTGTCGACGCCGCGCTGGATGCGGGTGCTCAATGCGGTGGGTTGGGTGGGTTCCATGCTCGCGCTGCTGCCTTCGCTGCTGTTGATTTGGCTCGCGCCGCAGCTGTGGATGGTGAGCCTATCGCGGGTGGGATTGGCGCTGACAGTCGCCTTTACACCTTATTTTATTCGCACCGTATGGCTGATCATTTGCGAGTTCTCCAATTCTCGCCGGCAGTGGATCTTGCAGCACGATCATGATGTCGGCGAACTGCGTCAGCTAGTTCAGTGGTTGCTTTTGTATCCACGCGACGTGCTGGAGGACCAATTGCGTTACGCGAAGATGGCACAGGAACGTCTAGCTGCCAAGCTTGGTCTGTTTGTCGGAGGTATGGATAAGCTGGGGCTGCTACCTCTGTGCTTGTCGCTGCTCGTCGTCTTGCGCAACTGGCACGATCTGCTGGCCTTGCCTGCGTGGTTGTCAGTTCTGGCGATGTTCGCGGCCATGCTATGGATGGTCAGCTGGTTGTGCGCTAATTTCCGTCTGCGTCTGCACCTATATGAGAGCGTGCTTGCTGCTGCGATCGCAAATACCGGCGCAGCCAAGGCGGACGTGCCAATTGAGACGGCATCGCCCACCTCGCCGCAGGAGCCACCCGAACCGCATCGCGTCACCAATCTCGACACCCTCGAAGCCCTGTATGGCCAACCCGTCGAGCGCGCGGTGCGCAAGCAACTCGACCACCTGAACGCCGACTACCAAGCGTTCGTGCACGCGTCGCCGTTCGTGGTGCTGGCCTCGGCCGGCGACGAGGGGCTGGACTGCTCGCCGCGCGGCGATGCGCCGGGATTTGTGCAGGTGCTGGATGCGCGCACGCTGGCGCTGCCGGATCGGCCGGGCAACAACCGCGTCGATACCCTGCGCAACCTGCTGCAGGATCCGCGGCTATCGCTGTTGTTCCTGATTCCCGGCATCGGAGAGACCTTGCGCGTGAACGGTCGCGCCGAGATCCGCGTCGATCCGGACCTGCTGGCGCGGTTCGCGGTCGGCGAGCGCTTGCCGCGCAGCGTGATCGTGGTGCATATCGAAGCGGCGTATTTCCATTGTGCCAAGGCGTTCGTGCGCTCGCAGCTGTGGGATCCGACGCGGCACCTGCCGCGCGATCGCCTGCCCAGCCCCGGCACCATGCACGCACACCTGGCCGATGGCGCGTTCGACGCCGAGACCTACGACCGGGAGTTGCCGCAGCGCACCCGGGACGCGCTGTACTAGCTTGACTGGATTGGTATGCGCGTCGCGCCGCGCGCATCACGCTGCGCCGGGTTGAACTGCACGCCGTCGTGTGACGCCGCCACCGATGTCCTTGGTCATGCCACCCTGCTACGGTGCGCCCCTGGTGGAAAGCGGCGGCGACGCCGGTCCGGCGCGCAGCGAACGACAGGGGAGTGTGGATGCGGGAACGTGGGGAACCCTCAGGCGGTTGGGGCGAGTTGCTGCTGGTGGTGGCGGTGGCATTCGGGTTGCCGATCTATTGGAGTGCGCTGGCGGTGCTGGCGCCGGTGGTGGAGCCGTCGTTTTCCGACGCGAACCTGTGGGGCATGGTGTTCTACGAGCTGCTGGTGCTGGCGTTGTTGCTGCCGACGCTGTGGTTCCGCGGCTGGACGCCGCAGGCGCTGGGGCTGCAGTGGCAGGCGCGCGACATCGGCGTTGGCCTGGCGCTGTTGGCCGCCTGTCTGGTGGCGACCTATCCGTTGAATCTGTTGAACGACAGCGTGGCGGCGGAGGTGAATCCGTCGATGGACGCGATGGTGGCCGGGCCGCTGTCGGCGGGCGTGGTGGTGCTGGTCTCGCTGCTCAATCCGATCTTCGAGGAAGTGTTCGTCTGCGCCTACGTGATCCGCGCGCTGGAGCGGCGGCACAGCCCGGCGTTCGCGGTGAACGTGAGCGTGGCGATCCGCGCGTCGTACCACCTCTATCAGGGGCCGGTCGGCACCATCGCCATCGTGGTGATAGGGCTGATCCTGGGCTGGTGGGTGGCGCGCACCGGGCGGCTGTGGCCGGCGATCGTGGCGCATGCCGCGCTGGATTTGCTGGGATTGATGGTCTACGTCTGATGCGCTGGGCGCGCGCCGGCAGGCGGGCGTGCGCCGGCTGGTCGAAGCGTCGGCATGCGCGAGCCCGGCCGCCCATTCCATCGACGACACGGCGTCGGCCACCATGCCTGATCACTCCGGTGCCGGTGGTCGCCCGCCCGTTGGCTGAATTCGCGGCGGCGGACTCACCGAGGCGGTCGCTGGCGTAGACAGCTACATTCCTGAACACGTCGGCGCTTTCGCCGCCGTACGCCACGGCTTACAGTCGAATGACAAGGACGTGTCGCCCGCTGGACAAACGGGGGAAGGTCCGGGGTTCCCGCTGCTCGATCACGTCGGTCACGGCGCAGCGCCGTGTGCGGCGCGCGCCGCGCGGGTCGCAACGCTTTCAGGGGAGAAGCGGGATGGCGTCGACCGAGGATCTGCCAGAACCTCATCCGTTGTTCGAGCTGCTGTCGGGAGAGATCAGCGACCGCGAACTGCGTCGCTGCCTGCGCGTGGTGCGCCTGCACCTGGGCATGGACGTGGCGTTCCTCTCGCGGTTCCGGGAGACCGACCGCGTGCTGGATCACGTGGACGGGCCGCCCGACGGGCCGATCCACGAAGGCCAGATCCTGCCGTTCGCCGACGGCTACTGCATGGGCGTGGTCCGCGGCGAGTTGCCGCAGCTCATTCCGGATACCTCCCTGGTGCCGGCGGCGCAGTGCATCCCGGCGACGTGGCAGATTCCGATCGGCGCGCACATGAGCGTGCCGATCCAGGTGGGCGGGCGCATCTACGGCACGTTGTGCTGTTTCAGTTTCCTGCCGCGGCACGACCTGGGCGAGCGCGACATCGGCATGTTGCGTGCGTTCGCCGAGATCTTCGCGCTGCGCCTGCACGAGGTGGAGGCGCACAAGCTGGAACTGCAGGCGATGATCGACGAGATCGACGGCGCGCTGGCGGCGGGTGCGCCGCGCATCGTGTTCCAGCCGGTGTTCGCGCTGCAGGGGCTGCGCCTGCATGGGTTCGAGTGCCTGTCGCGTTTCGACGTCGTGCCGCAGCGTGGGCCTGCGCAGTGGTTCCAGCAGGCCGAGCTGGCCGGCGTCGGCATCCGCCTGGAGCTGCACGTGCTGGCCAAGGCGCTGGCGTATCTGCGGCGCTTCCCGCCGCAGTACCGGCTCAGCGTGAACATGTCGCCGGAACTGATCATGTCCGCGTCCCTGGCGGGGCTGCTCGGCGACGACACCGAGGTGACGCGCCTGATCCTGGAGATCACCGAGCACGCCATCGTGCGCAACTACCAGGCGCTGGCGCAGGCGCTGGCGCCGCTGCGCGAGCGCGGCGCGCAGGTGGCGGTGGACGATGCCGGCGCCGGCTACGCCAGCATGCGCCACATCCTGCAGTTGCAGCCGGACGTCATCAAGCTCGACATGAGCATCACCCAGTGCATCCATTCCGACCGCAGCCGCCGCGCGCTGGCCAAGGGGCTGACCAACTTCGCCCACGAGATCGGCACGCGGGTGGTGGCCGAAGGTGTGGAGACGGCGCAGGAACTGGACGCGCTGCGCGAGCTGCAGGTCGATCTGGTGCAGGGGTATTTCCTGTCACGGCCGCTGTCGGAGGATGCGGCGCTGGCCCTGGCGCTGTCCGACGCCGGCTGAGCCGCGGGGCGTCGTTGCGGGCGCAGCGCGATCGATGGACGACTTGGCCGATGCAGGCCTGCGGCCGATCACGCGGCGTCCTCTACCACGGCACCACGCGGCCCAGGTAATCCAGGTAGTGCAGGCCACCGCGGCCATGGGCGGCATCGATGGTGTCGAGCAGGGGCGGGATGCTGTCGTCGATGGACAGGCGCGCCTGCGGCCCGCCCATGTCGGTGCGCACCCAGCCGGGCGGCTCGGACTTGATCGCATTGGTGCCGGCCTCGTTCATGGCGGCGCAGCCCGACATGCTGCGCGAGCCTGCTTGCACGTTCGCGCTGCCGGTGGTCACCGAGCCCATCACCGTATCGATGTTGTGGCATCCGCGCCTGGAGCACGATGCGGCGCACCGGTGGCTCCGCGGCCTGTTTCTTTCCGAGTTCCGCTCGCGCGTACCGCTGCGCTGAGTCGCATAGGCCGTTGCTGTCGGGATGCGACATCGGGACTGGTCCGTCGCCGCGGCGATGCCGCACACTTGCCGGCTCAGATCGAAGGCAGGAACAGGCGATGGCACGGCGATACGGATGGAGCGCGATGCTGGTGGGGCTGGTGGCGTTCGCCGCGGCGGCGGCCGGCCCCGCACCCGGCGAATACAGCACCAAGGAAGGCTGGGGCAGCATGCGCGTCACCGACAAGGGCGGCGTACGACAGTTCGACCTGTTGTCGGTCGGCGCCAACGGCCACACCTGCTCGCTGTCGGGCACGCTGCAGGGCGACAAGGCGGAGGTGAACGATGCCGGCGACGTGCCGTGCAAGCTCGCCTTCAAGCCGGTGCCAGGCGGGTTCAACGTGGCCGCGCTGACCGAGGAAAGCTGCCGCGACTATTGCGGCATGCGCGCCAGCTTCGAGGGCGACTACCTGCAGTTGCCGGCCGGCTGCACCGCCGCGGCCAGCAGCCGGCGGCGCGAGGCGTATCTGCAGGACTATCGCGGCAAGCGCTACGACAAGGCGCTTGCCGGCATGCAGGCGTTCGCAGGCGAGTGTGGCGGCTTCCTCAACTGGCTCGATCGCGACCGCTTCGCCAACGACCGCGCCATCACGTTGCTGCGCCTGGGCCGGCCGCAGGAATGCCTGGCGGCGTTGGACGGCACCCTGGCCGGCCGCAGCCGCGACGAGGCCTCGTTCCAGGCGGAACTGGAAAAGCAGAGCACCATGCTGCCGCCCAGCGACTGGGATGCCTACCTGCCGATCGCCAAGTCCACCTGGTTCAACCGCAAGCTGTGCGAGGCGGCCAGGCGCTGACAGACGCTGTGTCGGTGCGGCGCGCCGATGGCCGCTGCACCGGGGCCGTCCGCCGCTGCGAGAGGCGGCGCGGTGGCCGTGGGTGTGCTGCGGTTGGCGTGCGACGCGAGAGACACCCAGGCCCCTGGCGCCGTCCCATGGCCCGCTGGTCGCCGGGGCAGCGTGGCGTCGCCGGTTGCCGTGGCCGCGGGCGACTGCGCATACTTCCGGCGACCAATGGCGCGTTGGACGCCCTGGAGCAAGGATGATCGATCGACTGCGACGCCTGTTGTCCCGCACCTCGCCACGCGGGGCCGATACCGCCCACGAGGCTGCAGGGCCGGAGCCCGCGCCCGACGCGCAGCCGCGCCATACTCTGCAGCAGCTGTTGCTGCAGGTGCTGCAGCGCGAGGGGCATGCGGCGACCCTGCACGACGAGGTGGTCGTGCTCGGCAACGGCCTGCAACTGCTCACCGAACTGGTGGATCTGGCCGAGCTGCGCAAGGGCGTGCGCACGGCCAGCTGCATTCGCGTGCATCACCGCACCCTGTTCCCCGACGGGATCGTCGAGTTCCAGCATTCCATCGGCGAGGACACCGACGCGAGCCTGGCCTCGGGCTTCACGACGTGGGCGCGCACCGATCTGGTGGCGCTGTCGGAGGCGGTGGCCGCGCCGGCCGATGCGCGCTGCATGACGCTGCAGATGGAGTTCCCCGCCTCGGCCACGGCCGAGTCGGCGCTGCGGCGCACGGTGGTGCTGGGGCCGGTGGCGCACATGAATGGCGACGCCGCGCGGGCCGCGGCGGGCGAGGACACCGAACACGCGTTCTGCCCGTGCTGCCTGTTCACCAACAGCCTGGACGCCTTGATGCCGTTGCTGCAGCGGGATCAGCGCATGCTCGGGATCCGCCTGTTCGCCTCGCGCGACGCCGACGGCGAGGTCGCGGCCGATTGCCGGGTCAACGGCGAGGACTTTCCCGACGGCGTGGCCTGCCTGCGCCGTTACGCCGAGACCTGGCCGGCGCTGGGCGCCATGGAATTCCGCAAGCAGTACGCGGTGGTGCGCCTGCCGGAGCAGGTGGTGCCGGACACCGCGCACTGACGCGTCATCGCGCGTCGCCGGAGCGCGCGCTCAGTGTTGTGCAGCGGCGGTTTAGGCCGCCGCAGCGGCATCCGTCGGCGCGCTGGGCAGCGCCGACGCCACGATGCCGTGCAACTGCGCAGCCAGCGCCTTGCGGTCGCTGCCCGGCGCCACCGCGAGCGGTGCGTGGAAGGTCACCCTGACCACCGCACCGGACAGGCGCAGGAAGTGCGCGACGTGCGCACCGGCCTGCATCTCGCCGTAGAAAGCGTAGGCATCGCGATCGCCGCCTTGCGCGATGGGGTGCCCGTCGACGCTGCGCACCTCCAGCGTGAACGGCTGCAGCGTCCACTGCCGCGCGCCCGGGTCGGCACTGAGGAACAGCGAGAACAGGCTGGACTTGAACGGCGCCACACGCTCGCCGGAAGAGGTGGTGCCCTCGGCGAACAGCACCACGTCGTGATCCGGGCGCAGTTGCGCCGCCACGGCGGCGGCCACCGCGGCCGCATCCTGGCGGCGCCGGCTGATGAACACGGTCTGCGCCAGCGCGCCGATGTGGCGCATGCCCGGCCAGCGTTCCATATCGTTCTTGGCAATGAAGCGCGCGCGCAGCAGGCTGCCCAGCACCACGATGTCGAAGTGGGAGATGTGGTTGCCGACGAACAGCGTCCCGCCTGCGTCGCGCGGCGTGCCCACCACCTCGACGCGAATGCCCAACGCGCGCCGCAGGCAGCCGAACCACAGCCGTGGCAGCACGAACGCGGCGCGGCCGCGGGTGACGCGCATCAGCAGCCACTGTGGCGGGATCAGCAGCACGCTGGCCGCGATGCAGACGGCGAGTCGGACGATGGCGCGCACGCGGCCAATCGCGGCGTCTGCAGCATGTCGAGGCGAAGCGGAAGGCATCGGGGTCGCAGGTGAGGGCACGGTCGGCACGCGCGGCGGCGCGCCCTCGGCGATGGTAGCCGAGGCGTGTGTACTTCAGCATCCACGGGCGACCTGCTGGCGGTCCGGCGTGCTGTCTGCTCCGCGCGTCGCGGCTGAAGCCGCTTCCACAGGAACCGGCGATGTGCTGGCTGGGGGCACTGTGGGAGGGACTTCAGTCCCGACTGCTTCCAGGGACGGATGGCTGGCCTGCTTCGTTCGTCGCGGCTGAAGCCGCTCCTGCGAGTCAACCGCGCTCACCGAGCCATGGCAAGTGACTAGCGGTGCGCCGATGCCGCGCCTGCAGAGTCTGCTGAGGTCGCCGGCTCAGCGTGCGCTGTCGCCTGTGTGCAGTCCGCACGCTGTGAGATGGCGAACGACGTCAGCGTCCAGTCATGCATGGATGCTTCCTCAACGCCGTAGATCCACGATTGGCGCAGGCCGTCGATGCAGCTGGCGATGGCGATGCTGTCGCCGGGCGCGCCCTGGTCGGGCAGCGGCAGCGCTACCGGCGCCTGGGTCGGCACGCCGTGCAGCGCACGTGCGTAGGTCAGCACCAGCGGGCCGAGTCGCTCCAGGTTCTGGGCCCGTGCCGGGCCGGCGTCCGATGGCCGATGCTGCGCCAGCCAATCACGCACCTGGCGCCATTCGGGCGTGCCCGCGGCGTAGGTGTTGGTACTGGACACGCGCAGGCTGTCCGGCACGTCCGGCGCGGCGTAAGCCGCCAGCGGCAGCAGGGCGAGCAGCAGCGCGCCCATGCCCCATCGGGCGTGCCGGGGGCGCGTCTGCCCGTTTTCGAACGCCTCATCGCTGCGCTTGCGCATCCGCCCGCTCCCTGCTGGTTGCCGATGGCGCGACGATAGCACCATCGGTGGCCGTGCCTGCCTGCGTGGCCGGGGCATGTCGCCGGCCGCGCTCCCGCTCAGCGTTTGCCCGGGCGATCGGCCAATGAGGCCTGCAGCGCGGTCGCCAATGCCGCGTCGCCGCTGACCAGCGCGCTCCAGCGTAAGTCCAGGCCCTTGCGACGACCTTTCTCGGTGAGCTTCAGGCCGTCCGGGTCCACGGTCAGGGTGTAGTGCACGCCGTCGATCTCCAGTGCGCGGCGCAAGGGTTTGTCGAGCGGGGTCATGCGGCGGCTCCGTTTTCACGATGCGGCGAGGGTAGCGGGGCCAAGGTGATGGAAGGTTCTGCAGGCGTGCCGGATGAAGACGCTCAAGATCGCCACCTACAACGTCAACGGCATCCGCAGCCGCTTGCCGCAACTGCTGCAATGGTTGCAGCGCGAGGCGCCGGACATCGTCGGGCTGCAGGAGCTCAAGAGCGTGGATGCCGGCTTTCCGCTGGCCGAGCTGCATGCCGCCGGCTACGGCGCGGTGTGGATGGGGCAGTCGAGCTGGAACGGCGTGGCGCTGCTGGCCAGAGGCTGCGATCCGGTCGAGAGCCGGCGCGGCCTGCCCGGCGATCCGCGCGACACCCAGAGCCGCTACATCGAGGCGATGGCGCACGGCGTGCTGGTCGGCTGTCTGTACCTGCCCAACGGCAATCCGCGCCCGGGTCCGAAGTTCGACTACAAGCTGGACTGGTTCGCGCGGCTGCAGCGGCATGCGCAGCACCTGGTGGCGCTGCCGCATCCGGTCGCCTTGATCGGCGACTTCAACGTGGTGCCCACCGATGCGGACATCTACAACCCGGCCTCATGGCGGCGCGATGCGCTGCTGCAACCGGAAAGCCGCCAGGCCTATGCAGAACTGCTGGCGCAGGGCTGGACCGACAGCCTGCGCCAGGTGCACGGCGAGCGCCGCGTGTACACGTTCTGGGATTATTTCCGCCAGCACTGGCAGCGCGATGCCGGGCTGCGCATCGACCACCTGCTGCTGAATCCACCGCTGGCCGCGCGCCTGCGCGACGCCGGCGTGGACCGCTGGGTGCGCGACCTGCCGCATGCCAGCGACCATGCGCCGACCTGGGTCGCTCTGGGCGCGGCGCCGGCCCGCGGTGCAGCTGCGTCGCCGGCGAAGCCGAAGCGCGGTGACGCGGGCGCTGAAGGAAACACGAAGGGCGCCAAGGCGAAGAAGACCACACGCACCTCCGCATCTGGCGCGCCGTCGCGGGCGGAGAAGGCGGCAGCGCGGACCAAGGGCAAGGGTAAGACGACGGCCACGACCAAGGCGAAGTCGACGACGCCAGCGCCGGCAACAAAAAAGAAAGGCGCAACACAAACGGCAACCGCCAAGACGCCGAAAGCGCGCAAGCCGCGCGCTGCCACTACGGTGCCGCCGACGCCCTCGCGCGGTGGCAAACACCGCAAACCACCCCTTCTCCCACCGGGAGAAGGTGGCGCGTAGCGCCGGATGAGGGTGCGGCAGAATCGGAAAGACGCAGTTTCCCGCTATGTCGCCGCGCGGTGTGACCGACGTGGCGGCACGGCTTCCCTTACTTCAACATCTCGGTAAACGCGCGATCGGCCTCGATCACGTCCGGCAGCGCGGCGAACAGCGCGTCCAGGTCCACGTCGTCCAGCAGCGGGCCGGTCACCGCCTGCCGCGCCTGGTCGTTGGCGCCGCCGTGGCGCTCCAGCGCGTCGGCGACCAGCGCCGCCTGGGCGACGACCTTCGGCATCGGCTCGCCTTCCGGGGCCTGCAGCGGCCGCGCCTGGAAGGCGATGGCGCTCTGGATCACCTGCGGCAGATGCCAGCGCCGCGCCAGCTCGGCGCCCACTTCCGGGTAGCCGAAGCCCAGTTGCACGGTCTCGTCGGCGGCACGGCCGCTGGAGGAGGCGTCCGGGTGCAGTTGCGCGGCGTAGTCGGGCGCGCCGGTCTGGATCAGCAGTTCGCCGATGTTGTGCATCATGCCGCAGGTGAAGGCGGTCTCCGCGTCCAGGCCCTTCTGCCGCGCCAGCAGCCGGCACACGCCGGCCACTTCGAAGCTGTGCAGCCAGAACGCGCGCAGGTCGAAATGCGCCGGGGCATGGAACGCGCCGGTCACCGAGGAGGCCAGCACCAGGGTGCGCAAGGTATTGAAGCCCAGGCGCAGCGCCGCGTCTTCCACCGTGGTGGAGTCGCGCGCGCCGCGGAAGCGCGCCGAATTGGCCAGCCGCAGCACCTTGGCCGCGATCACCGGGTCCCGCTCGATGTTGCGCGCCACCGCGTCCAGGCTGGTGCCCGGCGCATCGAACTGCAGGATCAGGTCCTGCGCCACCTGGGGAATGGTCGGCAGGGTGTGCAACTGGTCGAACAGCGCCTCTAGCTTCATGGGGACCCTCGGAACGAAACGGGAGGCGGCAGGACCGGAAGCCGGCCGCGCCGCCACGGTGGCGGAATGCGCGCATCCTACCGATTCGCGATGGCCGGCGTGTGGAAGACCGGTCCCGCGGCGACGGCCGCGCCCTGGTGCAGCGGAGCGCGCGGCTCAGCCGGCGCTGCGCACGCGCAGGGTCAGGCCCTTGAGGAAGTTGCGCAGCAACTGGTCGCCGCACAGGCGGAAATTCTTGTGCTCCGGCTGCCGGAACAGCGCCGACAGTTCCGGCTTGGACACCGGGAAACCGGCGGCGTCGAAAATCTGGTGCATGTCCACGTCCTTGAGCTGGAACGCCACGCGCAGCTTCTTCAGCACCACGTTGTTGGTGATGCGCGCTTCCACCGGGCGCGGCGGCAGGCTCTCGTCGCGGCCGCGGTAGTGGAACACCAGCCCGTCCAGCACATGCGCCAGCACCGCGTCGCTGCATTCGACGAAGCCGTCTTCGTCCTCCTTCTTCAGCCACGCCGGGATCTGCGCCTTGTCGATCGGGAATGCGGGATCGGCGAGGTGCGCCAGATCGACGATCTTCTGGTCGCTCAGGTCGAGCATGTAGCGGATGGAGCGCAGGATGTCGTTGTTGAGCATGGCGGGTGTGGGAGTGCGGGAGGCCCGGCGAGGGGCGCTAGTCTAGGCGCTGGCCCGCATCGGCGCGTAGACCGCGCAGGCCCGGGCCATGGCTGCGGTTCACCGAGGGTGTGCACGCGGCGCGGTTGCATCCGCGGGCGCATGCGCCATCATCCATGCATGGACCATTCGATTCCCAAGCCGAGCGCGGTGTCCGCGCTGAATCCGCGCCAGGAGCAACTGGTGGCGCTGGTGCGCCAGCAGGGCTATGCCGAGGTGGAAGGGCTGGCGGCGCGCTTCGAGGTGACGCCGCAGACCATCCGCCGCGACCTGACCCTGCTGTGCGAGGCCGGCGTGCTGCGCCGCTACCACGGTGGGGTAAGCCTGCCGTCCAGCGTGGAGAACCTGGCCTACACGGCGCGCAAGTCGCTGCAGGCGCAGGAGAAGCGGCGCATCGCCACGCTGCTGGCGCAGCACATTCCCGACGATGCCTCGCTGTTCATCAACATCGGCACCACCAACGAGGACGTGGCGCGCGCGCTGATGGGCCATAGCGGCCTGCGCGTAATCACCAACAACCTCAACGTCGCGGTGATGATGAGCGCCAACCCCAGCTTCGAGGTGATGGTGGCCGGCGGGCGCGTGCGCGGCCGCGACCAGGGCGTCACCGGCGAGGCGACCATCGAGCTGATCCGCCAGTTCAAGGTGGATTTCGGCGTGATCGGCATCTCCGGCATCGACCCCGACGGCACCCTGCTGGATTTCGACTTCCACGAGGTGCGGGTGGCGCAGGCGATCATCGAGCACTCGCGGCAGGTGTTCCTGGCTGCCGACCACAGCAAGCTCGGCCGCAACGCCATGGTCCGGCTGGGGCCGATCGGGCGGGTGCACGCCTGGTTCACCGATCGCGCGCCGCCGGCCGAGCTGGCCGCGGTGCTGGAGGCGGCCGGCACCCGCGTGTTCGTCGCCGAGGGCGATGCGGCCGACCAGGGTGCGCCGGCGCTGGACGCGGCCGCGGACTGAACGAGGTCGGCCTTGCCGCCGCCGGGGTGACCACAGGGCGTGTGTTCGGATTGTTTCGTTAATGTTGCGTGATGTGGCGCGGTCATCGCGCCGCAGCGGCCCCGCGCGACCACCTGGCTGTCTATGAGCTAAGCCGCTGGCCGGTTACGGCCGGTTTGCAGGATGCCGTCAACGCCACGCTGCAGTGCAGCGTGATATGTTCGAAAATGTTCGTTTACGATCTTTTCGTCCTCAGTTCTGCGCTCGGCCACTGTTGCCGAGCCGGACACGACACTTCCGGAGTCGGCTATGCGTGAGACCTACGATGTGCTGGTGGTCGGTGGCGGCATCAACGGCGTGGGCATCGCCCGCGACGCGGTGGGCCGCGGCCTATCGGTGTGCCTGTGCGAGCGCGACGACCTGGCCGCGCATACTTCAAGCGCCAGCACCAAGCTAATCCATGGCGGCCTGCGCTACCTGGAGCAGTACGAGTTCGCCCTGGTCGGCAAGGCCCTGGCCGAGCGCGAGGTGCTGCTGCGGCTGGCTCCGCACATCATCTGGCCGCTGCGCTTCCTGCTGCCGCACCAGCCGCACCTGCGCCCGGCGTGGATGATCCGCACCGGCCTGTTCCTGTACGACCACCTCGGCCGCGGCCGCCGCACCCTGCCGGGCTCGCGGCGCCTGGCGCTGCGCACCCATCCGGTGGGCGCGCCGCTGCGCGAGGAGTTCCGCACCGGTTTCGTCTATTCCGACGCCTGGGTGCAGGACGCGCGGCTGGTGGTGCTCAATGCGATGGACGCCGCCCAGCGCGGCGCGCGCATCCTCACCCGCACCCGCTGCGTCGGCGCACGCCGCGTCGATGGTGTGTGGCAGGTGCAACTGCAGCACGCAGACGGCCGCCGCGAAGAACTGCGCGCGCGGTCGCTGGTCAACGCCGCCGGGCCGTGGGCGGTGCAGTTCCTGGACGAGGTGGCGCACGTCGGCCACGACCACGCGCTGCGCCTGGTCAAGGGCAGCCACATCGTGGTGCCGCGGCTGTTCGAGCACGACCACGCCTACATCTTCCAGCAGCCGGACCGGCGCATCGTCTTCGCCATTCCCTACGAGCAGGACTACACCCTGATCGGCACCACCGACGTCGACTACCACGCCGACCCAGCCGCACCGCGCATCGACGGCGAGGAGACGCGTTATCTGTGCGAGGCGGCCAACCGCTACTTCCGCAAGCAGATCGCCCCGGACGACGTGGTGTGGAGCTACAGCGGCGTGCGCCCGCTGCTCGACGACGAGGAGGACAACGCTGCCGAGGTCACCCGCGACTACCTGCTGGAACTGGACACGCGCGATGGTGCGGCCCTGCTCAATGTGTTCGGCGGCAAGCTCACCACCTACCGCAAGCTCGCCGAGGAGGCGGTGGACCGGCTGACCGCGCATGCCGGGCGCAAGGTGCCGGCCTGGACCGCGCACG
Source organism: Xanthomonas sp. LMG 12459 (assembly GCF_009192905.1). Classification (NCBI taxonomy): domain Bacteria; kingdom Pseudomonadati; phylum Pseudomonadota; class Gammaproteobacteria; order Lysobacterales; family Lysobacteraceae; genus Xanthomonas; species Xanthomonas sp. LMG 12459. The sequence goes on along the minus strand of NZ_NSGT01000004.1, from coordinate 111,668 downwards.
GTGCGCCGCTGCCGGGCGGCGAGCGCAGCGACATCGCCACGCTGGCGCGCGAGTTGCGTACGGCGCGGCCGTGGCTGCCCGAGGCCACCGCGCAGCGGCTGGCGCGCAACTACGGCACCCGCGCGGACACACTGCTGGGCGATGCCGCCTCGCTGCAGGACCTGGGCCAGCACTTCGGCGCCGACCTGTACCAGGCCGAGGTCGACTACCTGCGCGAGCACGAATGGGTGGTGGAGGCCGAGGACCTGCTGTGGCGGCGCAGCAAGCTCGGCCTGCGCGTGGATGCCGCCGGCCGCCAGCGCCTGGTCGCCTACCTGCAACAGGCGCCGGCCACCCTGGCCGCGGCACCGGCATGATCAAAACGCTGCCGCCGGCCCGGTTCGGGCCGCGGCGGCGCGTGCACAATCGCGCTGCGCCCGGCCCCCGCCGCGGCGCAGGAACCTGGACGCAACCGTGGAGGGTGGCAGGCATGGGTGGATCGACAGCGGCAACGACGGCAGGCCGGGAGGCATGGGCATGAGCCGGCAACTGGTGGGCGAACTGATTTCCGAGGCGATCGCGATGCTGATCATCATCGCCTTCGGCTGTTCGGTGGCGTGCATGTACGTGCTCTACGACCCCAGCCCCTACCAGCACGCCTACTGGGGCGTGTGCATCGCCTGGGGCCTGGCGGTGACCATCGCCATCTACGTCACCGGCTCGGTGTCCGGCACCCACGCCAATCCGGCGGTGACCCTGGCGCTGGCGCTGTATCGCGGGTTTCCCTGGCCCAAGGTGCTGCCGTACTGGGTGGCGCAGGTAATCGGTGCGTTTCTCGGCGCGTGGATCGTCTACCTGCTGTTCGCGCCAGTGATCGACCACTACAACCAGGCCCAGCATCTCACCCGCGCCGGCGGCGGCGCGGCCGGGGTGTTCTTCACCGCGCCGGGCCTGGCGATCACGCCGATGCACGCGCTGCGCGACCAGGTGATCCTGACCGCGTTCCTGATCTTCGGCATCTTCGCCATCACCGAGCGCTACAACGAGGCCGCTCCCACCGCAAACTCCGGTGCGCTGATCATCGGCCTGCTGGTGGCCACCATCGGCGCCTCGATGGGCTATCTGGAAGCCTGGGCGATCAATCCGGCCCGCGATTTCGGCCCGCGCCTGTTCGCCTACGTCGCCGGCTGGGGCTCCTCGGCGCTGCCGTCGGCCGACAACTACTGGTGGATCCCGATCGTCGGCCCGCTGATCGGTGGCGTGATCGGCGGTGCCGCCTACCAGTGGCTGATCTATCCGTTCCTGCCGGCGCGGGTGAAAGCGCTGGAGGAAGAACAGGCCGCCGCGCGCCGCGGCTAGCGCGCCGGCAGTGCCTTCGTTTCCGCGCGCTGCGCGCGCGTCCCCATTCCCCGTTGGCGCCGCGCCCGTGCGCGCGGCGTGCATCCTGCAGGAGTCTCCGATGGAAAAGCAGTTCATCCTGGCCATCGACCAGGGCACCACCAGTTCGCGCGCGATCCTGTTCGACCGCCAGGGCCGCATCGTCGGCATGGCCCAGCGCGAGTTCTCGCAGATCTTCCCGCAGCCGGGCTGGGTCGAGCACAACCCGCGCGAGATCATGACCAGCGTCTACACCACGATCACCGAACTGCTCAACAACCACCAGGTGGACGCCAGCGCGATCGCCGGCATCGGCATCACCAACCAGCGTGAGACCGCGGTGGTATGGGACCGCGCCACCGGCCAGCCGATCTACAACGCCATCGTCTGGCAGTCGCGGCAGACCAAGGACATCTGCGACCAGCTCAAGGCCGACGGTCACGAGGACATGGTGCGGGCCAAGACCGGCCTGCTGATCGATGCGTACTTCTCCGGCACCAAGGTCAAGTGGATCCTCGATCACGTCGAGGGCGCGCGCGAACGCGCGCAGCGCGGCGAACTGGCCTTCGGCACCATCGACAGCTGGCTGATCTGGAACCTCACCGGCGGCAAGGTCCACGTCACCGACTACACCAACGCCTCGCGCACGCTGCTGTACAACATCCATGAGTTGCGCTGGGACGAGGAACTGCTGCAACTGCTCGACATCCCCACCTCGATGCTGCCGGAGGTGCGCTCGTCCAGCGAGATCTACGGCAACACCCAGGGCCAGTATTTCTACGGGCATGCGGTGCCGATCGCGGGCATCGCCGGCGACCAGCAGGCGGCGCTGTTCGGCCAAGCCTGCTTCGAACCGGGCATGGCCAAGAACACCTACGGCACCGGCTGTTTCATGCTGATGAACACAGGCGAGAAGGCGGTGGCGTCGAAGAACGGCCTGCTCACCACCATTGCCTGGGGCGTGGACGGCAAGGTCGAGTACGCGCTGGAAGGCGCGATCTTCGTCGCCGGCTCGGTGGTGCAATGGCTGCGCGACGGCCTGCGCATGCTCGGCAAGGCCAGCGACTCGCAGGCCTACGCCGAGCGCGCCGGCGACAACGACGGCGTGTACTTCGTGCCGGCCTTCGTCGGCCTGGGCGCGCCGTACTGGCGCAGCGACATCCGTGGCGCGGTGTTCGGCCTGACCCGCGGTACGACCAAGGAACATTTCATTCGCGCGGCGATCGAATCGATGGCGTACCAGACGCGCGACGTGCTGACCGCGATGCAGGTCGATTCGGGCATCGAACTGAAGGAACTGCGCGCCGATGGCGGCGCCATCGCCAACGACTTCATGGCGCAGTTCCAGAGCGACATCCTGGACGTGCCGGTGCTGCGCCCGGAGGTGGCCGAGACCACCGCGCTGGGCGCGGCCTACTTGGCCGGCCTGGCCACCGGCTTCTGGAAGGACCGTGCGGAGATCGCCCAGCAATGGGCGGTGGACCGTCGTTTCGAGCCGGACATGCCGGCCGAGCGTCGCGAAGCGCTGTATGCCGGCTGGCAGCAGGCGGTGGAGGCGACGATGGGGTTCCGGATTCGCTGAGGCGAGCAAAACACGTAGGCGTGGCTTCAACCGCGATCGGGCGTTCCTGGGAAAGTCTGGTCGCGGCTGAAGCCGCTCCTGCGACGGTGGATTCTCTCCGCCCAGCGATGGTTCAGACGTATTGCGTCGGTCCGTGCGGACCCGGCACCGGGGCGTCGCCGACCGGGTCCTGGATCGGCGGGATGGTCGGATCGGTCGGCTGGTCGGGGATCGGATCGATCGGGCGGTCCGGGGTCGGATCCACGCCCGGATTCGGCACCTGGCCCGGCACCTCGTTCGGCGGCTGCTGCGGGTCCTGGCCAGGATTGGGGGATTGCATGTGCATGAGCCTCTCCGTGCGATGGCGCTCCAGCGTGCGCGCCATGGCAGCGCGTGCGGGTGAAGCGCATGCCAAGGACGGATGAAAGACGGGCCGATGCGTGCGCCTTGCCATCGCGATTGGCACGCTCGCCGCTGGCGCCGACTCCAGCGCTCCGGCATGCTGGCGCCGCATGCGCCACTACGACCTGGTCATCTTCGATTTCGACGGCACCCTGGCCGACTCGTTTCCCTGGTTCCTGGCGACCATCAACGGCGTCGCCGACGAATTCGGCTTCCGCCGCTTCGACGTGGCGCGGCTGGATGAGATCCGCAGCCTGAGTGCCCGCGAGCTGATGGCGCGCAGCGGCCTGCGGTGGTGGCGGGTGCCGGCGGTGGCGCAACGCATGCGCACGCTGATGAGCGTGCAGATCGAGCGCATCGCGCTGTTCGACGGCGTCGCCGAGTTGCTCGCGCAGTTGGCGCAGGCCGGCGTGCAGCTGGCCCTGGTCACGTCCAACAGCCACGCCAACGTCGCGCGCGTGTTCGGCCCGGCGCTGCTCGCGCAGTTCCGCGACGTGCGCTGCGGCGCGGCGGTGCTGGGCAAGCGCCGCAAGTTGCGCGCCAGCCTGCGTGCCTGCGGCGTTCCCGCCGCGCGGGCGCTGTGCGTGGGCGACGAGATCCGCGATGCCGAGGCCGCGCGCCAGGCCGGCATTGCGTTTGCCGGCGTGGCCTGGGGCTACACCTTGCCGGCGGCTTTGCAGCCGCACACGCCGCTGCCGTTGCTGCAGCGGCCGGACGCGCTGCGCGCGCTGGTGCTTGGTCCTGGTGACCGCACGCAGCCGCCTGCGCTGCAGGCAGATGCGTGCGGTACCTGCGCTGCCATGGGTAGCGACGCCTGATGTGGCTGCCCGACGCGATTTCCTGGGCAGCGCCGCGCTGCTGATCGGCGCGTTGTATCGCATGGGCGCCGCCAGGTGACGGACCTGCTGGAGTCTTCGTTCCGTGAGCAGGCGTTTCCGGGCGAGCACGGGCCGTTGCGTGGCAGCGACCTGACCGTGGTCAGGCGATCCAGGCAGACCATCGAAAGCAGCGACGGCCACTTGTATTCGATCGCACCCGGTGCCGCGCTGCAGACCGCCGACGCGTTCTGGTACTGCGTCGGGCCGGGACCGAGCGGGTTCCTGGCCATTCCGGTGGTGACGTCCGGCTTCGGCAAGGCGCAGGTGCATTGGATCGTGCGGCCGATGATCGAGGGGTGCATGCGCGTGGCGCTGCAGTTCGACCGCAAGGCGACCCGCCTGGCCTTCGGCACGCGGTCGGCTGCGCGCTGAGTCCAACGACCCGAGCGAGGCAGCCAGGCGCGCACGGCGCGAAGGGACCTGTCGATCGCGTCCTCGCGCCGCCCCTTTATCCTCGGCGTGCCCGGTGGCATGCGCCATGACCGACGCCGCGGAATCCAGGGGCGCATCGAGTGCCATCGGGCCTCGGCCCCGCCATGCGCCGGCTGGCTCGGCCGGACGCCGAGCGGAATTGCTGCGCTGCAGGTTGATTGTTCACTTGTGATTGCTATATTCATATGCGAACAGTCGCCGTGCCCATCGCCGTCCTGGGCGTGCATGCTGCGACCTTCCTTCATCGCGCCCGATCCCGGGCAGAGGCGTGCCATGCGTGACCCCAGCCACTTCCGTCCCTCGCGCGTCCGTGGGCGATCCGTTGTGGCTGTCGTTCCGGATGTGCGCGCATGGCGCTGAGCGCTGTCGCCGCCGACGCCACCCTGGCGCCGCGCGCGCTGGGCCGCAGTGGCGTGCAGCTGTCCACCCTGGGCTTCGGCGCGGCGCCGATCGGCAATCTGTACGCCGAGGTGGACGACGCGGTGGCGCTGGCTGCGGTGGCCGATGCCTATGCCGCCGGCATCCGCCATTTCGACACCGCGCCGTACTACGGCTACGGGCTGAGCGAGCAACGCCTGGGGCAGGGCCTGCGTGGGCTGCCGCGCGCCAGCTACACGCTCTCGACCAAGGTCGGCCGCTGCGTCTACGACGATGCCGCGGCCGCGCCGGGGCGGGAGGGCTTCGCCGTGGCCGGCCGCCGCGCCGAGTTCGACTACAGCCGCGACGGCGTGCTGCGTGCCTTCGAGAGCAGCCTGCAGCGGCTCGGCACCGATCACATCGATGTGCTGCTGCTGCACGACATTGGCCGCCTGACCCACGGCGAGCGCCATCCGGCGATGCTGCGACAGGCGCTGGACGAAGCGCTGCCGACGATGGCCGCGCTGAAGGCACAGGGCGCGTGCCGGGCGATCGGCATCGGCGTCAACGAGGAAGACGTGGCGGTGGAACTGATGCCGCTGTTCCCGCTCGACTGCGTGATGCTGGCCGGCCGCTACACGCTGCTCGAACAGCACGCCGCGCAGCGGATCATGGCGCAGGCGCTGCAGCGGCAGGTCGGCATCCTGGTGGCCGGGCCGTACAGTTCCGGCCTGCTGAGCGATGCGCGCGGGCCGGGCGAGACCTACAACTACGCGCCGGTGGATCCGGCCACGCTGCAGCACGCGCAGCGCCTGTTCGCGGCCTGTGCCGCGCACGGCGTGGACGTGGGCGCGGCGGCGCTGCAGTTCCCGCTCGCCCATCCGGCGGTGAGTGCGGTGGTCGCCGGCATGCGCACGCCGGCGGAAGTGGCCAGCGCCGCCACGCGCCTGCGCGCGGCGATTCCAGCGGCGCTGTGGCAACAACTGCGCGACGACGGCCTGCTGCGCGCGCCGGTGCCGACGCCGTGACCATCATCGACGCCCATGTGCATTTCTGGCGCCTGGCGCGTGGCGACTATGCCTGGCTGACCCCGGACCTGGGCGTGCTGTACCGCGACTATCTGCCCGAGGACCTGGCCGCGACGCTGGAGGCGCAGGGCGTGACCGCGCTGGTGGCGGTGCAGGCGGCGCAGAGCGAGGCGGAAACGCGCTACCTGCTGCAGTTGGCGCGTGCCGAGCCGCGCATCGTCGGCGTGGTCGGCTGGGTCGATTTCGAGGCCGCTGACGTTGCCGCGCGCATCGCCGCGCTGTGCGCCGAAAGCGCCGGCCTGCTCAAGGGGCTGCGACCGATGGTGCAGGACCTGGCCGATCCGCAGTGGCTGGCGCGGCCGCAGCTGGATGCGGCGTTCGACGCGCTGCTGCAGCACGACCTGGCGTTCGACGCACTGGTGCGTCCGCTGCACCTGCCGGCGCTGCTGGCACGGCTGCAGCGCCACCCTCACTTGCGCGTGGTGCTGGACCACGCCGCCAAGCCGTCCATCGGCGGGGCAGATTTCCAGGCCTGGGCCGACGGCGTGGCGCAACTGGCGCAGCACCCCAACGTGGTGTGCAAGCTGTCCGGCCTGCTCACCGAACTGCCGGCCACCGCCGCCATTGACGATCCTGCGCTTGCCCCCTACGTGGCGCACCTGTTCGCCTGCTTCGGCGCGCAGCGGCTGCTGTGGGGCAGCGACTGGCCGGTGCTGACCCAGCGCGCCGACTACGCCGCCTGGATGGCGCTGGCGCAGGCCTGGGTCGCGCAGCATGCCGCCGGCGCTGCCGAGGCGGTGTTCGCCGGCACTGCGCGGCGCGTCTATCGCCTGTCCGATCCGATTGCTTCCTCCCCCACCTGGAGTCCCGCCCCATGACCATCTTCGCGTGCATTTTCGGGAGCCGCGCATGAGCGGCCGTCTGCAAGGCAAGCGCTGCCTGATCACCGCCGCCGGCGCCGGCATCGGCCGCGAGAGCGCGCTGGCCTGCGCGCGTGAAGGCGCGCAGGTGCTGGCCACCGACATCGATGCCGCCGCGTTGCAGACGCTGGCCGCCGAGGCCGACGGTATCGTCACGCAGACGCTGGACGTCACCGATCCCGCCGCGATCCAGGCGCTGGTGGCGGCGCAGCCGACCTTCGACGTGCTGTTCAACTGCGCCGGCTACGTGCACCAGGGCAGCATCCTCGATTGCGACACGCCGGCCTGGAAGCGCTCGTTCGCGATCAACGTCGATGCGATGTACTACCTGTGCCAGGCGGTGCTGCCGGGCATGCTCGCGCAGGGGCGCGGCAGCATCGTCAACATGTCCTCGGTGGCGTCCAGCATCAAGGGCGTGCCCAACCGCTTCGCCTACGGCGTGACCAAGGCGGCGGTGATCGGCCTGAGCAAGGCCATCGCCGCCGACTACGTGGCCAAGGGCATCCGCTGCAACGCGATCTGCCCGGGCACGATCAAGACGCCGTCGCTGGGCGAGCGGGTCAAGGCACTGGGCGGCGACGAGCAGGCGGTGTGGAAGAGCTTCACCGACCGCCAGCCGATGGGCCGCCTGGGCGACCCGCGCGAGATCGCGCAGCTGGTGGTGTACCTGGCCTCGGACGACTCCTCGTTCACCACCGGCCAGACCCACATCATCGACGGAGGCTGGTCGAACTGACCGCGCCTTCCCCTTTTCGACAGAGGATTTCCCCATGAAACTGCTGCGTTACGGCGAACCCGGCCACGAACGCCCGGCCCTGCTCGATGCCGACGGCCACTTGCGCGATCTTTCGGCGGTGATCGACGACGTCGCCGGCGAGCATCTCACCGCCGCCGGCCTGGCCCGGCTGCGCGCGCTCGATCCGACCACGCTGCCGCAGGTGGACGGCGAGGTGCGCTACGGCGCCGCCGTCGGCCGCGTCGGCAAGTTCATCTGCGTCGGGCTGAACTACGCCGACCATGCCGCCGAGTCGGGCATGGCGGTGCCGGAGATGCCGGTGCTGTTCATGAAGGCCACCAGCGCGATCAGCGGCCCCAACGACACCGTGACCATTCCGCGCGGTTCGCTCAAGACCGACTGGGAAGTGGAGCTGGGCGTGGTGATCGGCGATACCGCGCGCGACGTGTCGGTGGACGAGGCGCTGTCGCATGTCGCCGGCTATGCGGTGATCAACGACCTGTCCGAGCGCGCGTTCCAGCTCGAGCACGGCGGGCAGTGGGTGAAGGGCAAGAGCTGCGACGGCTTCGGCCCGATCGGCCCTTGGCTGGTCACCGCCGACGAGGTGCCGGACCCGCAGAACCTGTCGATGTGGCTGGAGGTCAACGGTCACCGCTACCAGAACGGCAGCACCCGCACGATGGTGTTCGGCGTGGCCGAGCTGGTCAGCCACATCAGCCGCTATATGACGTTGCTGCCGGGCGACGTGATCAGCACCGGCACGCCGCCGGGCGTGGGCCTGGGGCAGAAGCCGCAGGTGTACCTGAAGCCGGGCGACGTGATGCGGCTGGGCATCGAAGGCCTGGGCGAGCAACGCCAGGCCGTGGTCGCGCATCCGCGCGACGCGCAGTAAGCAACGCGCGAGATGTAAGCCACTCTCCCCTCGGGAGAGGGGTTGGGGTGAGGGTCCGGGGCGAAGCCACCTCGCCATGCATCCTGCTCCGGCTTTCGCTCGCGCGTGAGCGACACCGCGACGTGCTCTGACTTCGTTCTTGTTTTGCAGGGTCGGTGACATCACTGCACCACCGCACCCTCACCCCAACCCCTCTCTCCCAAGAAGGGGACTCCCTTCGGTCGCCGGGGGGAGAGGGGCTGCTCCATCGTTGTTTTCGACTGTTTCTCTTTCCGCCTCACCGACCAGGATCCCCATGAGCAAAATCGTCGCGCTCGAGACCTTCGACGTCCGTTTCCCCACCTCGCGCGAACTGGACGGTTCCGATGCGATGAATCCGGATCCGGACTATTCGGCCGCCTATCTGCGCCTGCGCACCGACGCCGACGACGGCCTCGCCGGCTACGGCCTGGCCTTCACCATCGGCCGCGGCAACGACGTGCAGAGCGCGGCGGTGGCGGCGCTGGCGCATCACGTGGTCGGCCGCGACGTGGAGACGGTGATCGGCGACCTGGGCGGGTTCGCGCGCAGCCTCACCGACGACTCGCAGCTGCGCTGGCTGGGCCCGGAGAAGGGCGTGATGCACATGGCCATCGGCGCCGTGGTCAACGCCGCCTGGGACATGGCCGCGCGCCGCGCCGGCAAGCCGCTGTGGCGCTTCATCGCCGAGCTGTCGCCGGAGCAACTGGTGGCCGCGATCGACTTCCGCTACCTCAGCGACGCGCTGACCCCCGACCAGGCGCTGGCCATGTTGCGCGATGCCGAACCGCTGCGCGCCGAACGCATCCAGACGCTGCTGGAACAGGGCTATCCGGCCTACACCACCTCGCCCGGCTGGCTCGGCTATTCCGACGAGAAGCTGGTGCGCCTGGCCAAGGAAGCGGTGGCCGATGGCTTCCGCACCATCAAGCTCAAGGTCGGCGCCAACGTGGAGGACGACATCCGCCGCTGCCGCCTGGCGCGCGCCGCGATCGGCCCGGACGTCGCCATGGCGGTGGACGCCAACCAGCGCTGGGACGTGGGCCCGGCGATCGCCTGGATGCGCCAGCTCGCCGAATTCGACATCGCCTGGATCGAGGAGCCGACCAGCCCCGACGACGTGCTCGGCCACGCCGCGATCCGCCGCGGCATCGCCCCTGTGCCGGTGTCCACCGGCGAGCACACCCAGAACCGGGTGGTGTTCAAGCAGTTGCTGCAGGCCGGCGCGGTGGACCTGATCCAGATCGACGCTGCGCGCGTGGGCGGCGTCAACGAGAACCTGGCGATCCTGCTGCTGGCGGCCAAGTTCGGCGTGCGCGTGTTTCCGCATGCCGGCGGCGTGGGCCTGTGCGAATTGGTGCAGCATCTGGCGATGGCCGATTTCGTCGCCATCACCGGCAAGATGGAAGACCGCGCGATCGAGTTCGTCGACCACCTGCACCAGCACTTCGTCGATCCGGTGCGGATCGTCCACGGCCGCTATCTGGCGCCGACCACGCCGGGCTTCTCGGCCGAGATGCACGCCGCCTCGGTCACCCAGTTCCTGTATCCGGACGGTCCGTTCTGGAGCGCGGATCTGGCCGCGCAGGGCGGCTGACGCCAGCGACCTTGGTGCGCTTCCGCCGAAGGAAGCGCGCCGGTTGCGGTGGTTGCCAGTGCATCTGTCGCGGCTGAAGCCGCTCCTGCGACGGCGGCGTCAGCGGTGCTGGATCGCTCGCTTTGGGAGCGACTTCAGTCGCGACGCACGAACCTGTGCACGCACCAGCTTCGGCAGCAGTCGGGACTGAAGTCCCTCCCACAACGTCGCACAGCATCCGCCGCGCCTGCCACGACCTCTGCAACCGCACCTGCCGCACTCTCTGCAACCGTGGGAGCTGCTTCAGCCGCGACGAGCGAAGCGGTAAACCAACCGGTCTCGCGCGCGCTCGGCACCGGCTTTCCAACACACGCATACGCCCACGCAATACCTCAGCCCGTGCCGTTGCGCTCCTGCGCGGCCAGCGCCGCCTGCAAGGAAAAGATCTGCAGCGCTTCGCGCCATTTCTCGCCGGGCGCCGAACCGGGTAGGGGTTTCTGGAAGCGCCACATCAACTCCTCCCACGCCTGCACGCGCGGATCGGCGGCATCGGCGGCGGCCTTGGCGGCGGGCGAATAGTCCTCGTCCACCTCCATCAGCATCACCAGGCGGTCGCCGCAGCGGTGGATGTCCAGCGCGCGGATGCCGGCGGCGCGCAGCGAGGCGACGATCTCCGGCCACACGGTGTCGGGACGGTGCCAGCGTTCGTATTCGGCGATCAGCGCCGGGTCGTCGTGCAGGTCCAGCAGGTAGCAATGGCGCGGCATGGTTCAGGCTCCGCGGGCAGAGGGAAGGGGCGCCACGCGGTTTCGCGCCGCATGCAGCGCGAAGCCGAGGATCACCGCGAAGCCGATCGCAGGCACCGCCAGCGCCCAGTGGATACCGGCGTGGTCGGACACCGCGCCCATCACCGCGGTCAACGCGGCGCCGCCGATGATCGCCATGACGATCAGCGAGGCCCCCAGCTTGCGCGCGTCGTCGTCCAGTCCGTCCAGGCCCAGGGCGAAGATGGTCGGGAACATCACCGACATGAACAGGCTGCTGGCGACCAGCGCATACAGGCCGATCCAGCCCGGCAGCGCCACCGCCACCGCGCACAGCAGCAGGTTGAGCAGGGCGAACACGCCCAGCAGCCGCGCCGGCGCCAGGAAGCGCAGCAGCGCGGTGCCGATGAAGCGGCCGGCCATGAACAGCACCAGCGACAGGGTGAGGAAATCGGCGGCGGTCTTCTCCGGGGTGCCGGGCACGCCGTCCTGCAGGTACCGGATCAGGTAGCTCCAGATGCCCACCTGCGCGCCGACGTAGAAGAATTGCGCGATCACCGCGAACACGAAACGGCCATTGCGCCGCAACTGGCCGAAGCCGCCGGCGCGCGCGCCATCGCCACCGGCGCGAGTGGCCGGGAAGCGGGTCAGCCCGATCAGCAGCGCCCACAGCAGCACCACCGCGCCGATGATCAGGTACGGCGTCTGCACCGCCAGCGACTCGGTGGCGAAGAACGCCTCGCGCGCGGCCGGCGCCATCGCCGCCAGCTCCTGCGGCGTGTGCTCCACGCCGGAGAGGATGAAGTGCTGGCCGACCAGGATGCCGGTGATCGACCCCAGCGGGTTGAACGCCTGCGCCAGGTTCAGCCGCCGCGCCGCGCCCTCGGCCGGGCCGAGCACGGTGACCAGCGGGTTGGCGGTGGTTTCCAGGAAGGCCAGGCCGCTGGCGATGACGAACAGCGCCAGCAGGAACAGCCAGTAGGTGTGCACCTGCGCGGCGGGGTAGAACAGGAACGCTCCGACCGCGTACAGCAGCAGGCCCAGCACCACCGCGGCCTTGTAGCTGTAGCGGCGCATGAACATCGCCGCCGGGATCGCGAACACGAAGTAGCCCAGGTAGAACGCGCTCTGCACCAGCCCGGCCTGCAGGTCGCTCAGCTCGAAGGCCTTCTTGAACTGCTTGATCAGGATGTCGTTGAGGTTGTTCGCCATGCCCCAGAGGAAGAACAGGCTGACGATCAGGACCAACGGCGCAAGCGCGGTCCGGGTGAGACTGGCGGACGCCGGTGTGGCGGATTCGCTGCTGTAGTGCATTGCCGCCTACCCCTCCCAAGGTGTGCCGCGTCGCGTTCGGATTGTCGGCGGAGCGTACTGCGCCGGCGAGTGCCATGCAAATATAAAATTTGAGTTCATATGTGGATTGCAATGCAGCATCGACGCGTGGGCTGCGGGGTCCCAGCCGGTGCGAGCGGGCGCGGCCTCCCTGTACCCTAGTCCTCTTCACCTGCTGCCGGGCCCTCGACGGAATGACCACCCCCTTGCCCAAGTACCGCGCGCCCGCCCTGGACAAGGGGCTGGACATCCTGGAGTTGCTGGCGCGCGACGGGCGGCCGATGAGCATGGGCGAGATCTCGCAGGGCATCGGCCGCTCGCGCGGCGAGATCTTCCGCATGCTGCAGGTGCTGGAAGAGCGCGGCTACCTGACCCGCACCGCGGGCGAGGGCGGCTACACGCTGACCAATCGCCTGTTCATGCTTGGCATGCAGCAGCCGCGGGTGCAGAACGTCACCGAGGTGGCGCTGCCGGTGATGCGCGCGCTGGCCGACGCGATTCGCCAGCCCTGCCACCTGGTGGCGCCGTCGGACGACCAGATCGTGGTCATCGCGCAGATGGACGTGCCCAGCGACCTCGGCCTGGTGGTGCGCCCCGGCCACCGCCGCCCGTTCGCGCATTCCACCTCCGGCCTGGTGCTGTTCGCGTTCCAGCCGGCCGATGCGCAGGCGCAGTTGCTGCAGCGTCTGGATGCCAGCGAGGTGGCCTACGATCGCGCCGCGTTCCTGGCCGCGGCGCAGGAGGTGCACGCGCTGGGCTACAGCATCCATCCCAGCGAGGCGGTGGTCGGGGTGATCGACCTCACCGCGCCGATCCTGCAGCACGGCATCGCCCGCTACACCCTGACCGTGCCCTTCATCGAACGCCGCCCGCAACCGATCGACGCACAGGCGGCGATGCGCGCGGTGTGCGATGCCGCGGCGCAGATCAGTGCGGCGTTGGCGTAGGTGCCGTGATCCTGGCGAGTCCGGGGCTGGGATGCGATGGCGGTGTGCAAGAAGCGAGTGGAGCGCGTAAGTCCCCGCGATCGCGATCCGTGGCATGCTCAGCGCCCGGTGACGGTGCTGGGGGGCATGGTCCATGCGTTGGCATAGCAGCCGTGTTTGTGTCGGTTCGAGGCTAGCCATTCATTCAAGCCGAACCCGCGTCGTGGTGCGGTTAACTCAGGTGCTAGGCGGCATATGAACATTGCACGCGCATTGTGTTCGACTTGGGTCGCGCTCGCCGCGCTTTCGGCGAATGCTGCGCCGGTGGTCAGAATCGATGGGAGTTCACCGGATCGCTTCGAGCGCTCGCATGCCGAGCTCGTCGCGTCTCTTTCTCCGCAACAGCGGCTGCGGCTCAGCCTCGCGGAGATCGTCTATCTCGAATCAAGGCAGTGCTTGGGCAGGCGTCAGGCGCATGCCGATTCCTTCGTGGAGCATCAGCTTGGCGGGCAGGTAGATCTCGCACCCTGTCGAAAGGCGTTGCACGGTCTGGGCTACCGGGAAATCATGGAGCGCAGCTATCCTCCAGGCGGCGGTCCTGGTCCAGAGGCTGTGCCGCCTAACAGCACTCCCAAGTCGAAGCCGCTTCGCGGCGCTGGCCAATTCTGGCGTTAGGGCACACACATGATTCTTTGGCTCTTGATGCAGATGGCGACTGGTACGCCACCTATGCCGCCGCCGGCTGTCCGCGGGTTCTGCACCCCGGTTCAGCCGGAGCTTGCCAAATTTCAGGTTGATGAGGACTACCACGTGATCGGCCAGCAGCGTCGCACCGGAAAGCTCTACTCCGGCACCCTGCGCGTACAGCGGGTTGGAAGCCACTACCAGTTGGTCAGAGTTGTCGGCGGCAAGAGCGTGCGCGGTGTGGCTACGCCGGTGGCATGCGGGCCAGACGAAGTCCATCTGTTGCAGATCCGCTACGCGAACGAGCCAGCGTTCAACTGTAAAATGAGCGTGAACTACGACAACTATTCGGTGGCTAGCTGCGGTCCTGGCGGCCGAGACGGCTGGGCGGTCACCGGCTTGGAAGCGTGGTATCCCAATGGTGCACCCTAACAATTCGTCCAAGACGATGCCGTCTCGCTATGTAGATTAACTCAGGTGTTAGGCAGCACGGAGAACGAGGCTATCGTGGATCATAAGAAAAAAATTCACGCGCACATCCAAGCCACTGCCGATGAGCTCCTCGCCTTTGTGCGCAGCTGTGAGGCGGACTACGTCGAACGATGGGTTCCCACGGTTCACGTCAAAGACGCCCTGGAGCTCAACTTTGTCGCCACGCCGCAGCAAGGACGGCAGTACGGCCCGAAGGGCTGGCTGTTCGCCATCCTCGCCAGGGTGCTCGAAGATCAAGGCGTGCTTGAACACAAGAAGGTTGGCAACCGTTCCTACTGCAGATCAAGGGCTGCTGCCTAACAATCGATCCAAGCCGGCGCCACTTCGTGGCGTGGCTTAACGCAGGGTAGGCCGCCTGACCCGTCTGCGACGTACAGCGCTCGGGAGGCCTCACTGACGTGCCGCCACCGGTGCGTCGACCACGCGAAGCATCCCCCGTGCCGCTGTTCTCGCGCTGCACGCGCCGAGCACGCGGCAAGGTCAGCAAATGCCTGCGCCTGCGCTGCATGCCCACATATGCGCCACACCGCTGGAATGTGCGCCCACGGTGCACGTGACTCGATCCCCAGCCTGATCACGCAGTCGCTGCGCGTGCGCGCAAAGCGTTGACCTGTGCGCCACCGCTGCGCAGCCTGCAGGGAACACGGCGACATGGACACACGGCATGGCACGGCGGTTTCCCTGGAGTTGGTTGGCGGTGCTGGCGGCATGCGCGTTGGTGCTGGTGCTGGCCTGGCAGAACCGCGGTCTGCGCGAGGAACGGCGCTGGTTCGTCACCCGCACCACCGAGCCGTATTTGGGCATGTATGTGCCGCGCATTGCCGCTACCACGTTGGAGGGTGCGCCGCTGACGCTCGGCGAGCCGGCGGCCGAGCGGCAGGTCCTGTTCTTCTTCACCACCACCTGCCCGTACTGCAAGCGCTCGGCGCCGCATATGGTGCAGGCGGCCCAGCGTCTGGCCGCGCAGCAGCCCGACGTGCAGGTGCTGGGCGTGTGCCAGTGCAGCCCCGCACAGGCGCAGCGCTACGCCGCCGAGCACGGCTTTACGTTTCCGGTGACCACGTTGACCGACCGCCGCGCGCTGATGCTGTTTCGCGCGCGCAACGTGCCGACGCTGCTGGCGCTGGACCACGAAGGACGCGTGCGCTACGCACGCGTCGGCGTTTTCGAGACCACGGAGCGGATGCAGGACCTGATGGCCGCAGTGCGTCGCACGGATGCGCCGCCGGCCTTGGCAACCATCGAGGAGTAAGCCATGAAACAGCGTTGGACAGCGTTACGCAACGGGATGCTTGCGGCCGTGTTCCTGGCCAGCATGGGCTTCGGCGCGGTGCAGGCGACCGCCGGCGACGGCATCGAGAAGGAGGCGGCCTGCAGCGCCTGGGCCTGCCAGCAGGAGTGCGCACCGTTCGGCGGCGAGTTGGGGCCGGGCGGGCCCGGAAAGCCGCTGGTCTGCTACTGCTGCGGCTGAGCCGTTTCCGGAGCCGGTCGCACCAGGCCGGCTCCGGCATCGGGGGGCGCGATGGCGGCGATCAGGGATCGCAGTGAGCATCTGCCGCGGTGCGACTCCGTCATCACTCCGCCAACCTGCAAGTCGCTCCCGGTACGCGCGATTGCGCCCTGCATCCTTGCCAGCCGCCGCCGATTCACGCAGGTTTGCGCGCTGGCTGGGCATGGTGGAACGCAGACCAACCAGGAGCGTTCCATGACCTCACCTCTTCATCCCGTCCGCCTGACCCTGCTCGCCGCGCTCACCGCCGCGGCGCTGAGCGGCTGCGGCAAGCCCGGCGACCAGGCCTCGCGCACCGCACCGGCCACCTCGCCTGAGCCCACCGCCGCGCCGGTGGGTGGCGAAAGCGGACGCGCACCGATCGGCGGCGACGCCTCGGCCAAGGCGATGCTGCAGGTGTTGGAGGGCAACGTGGTGGCGCTGTCCAAGCAGGCGCTGTCGCGCAACGTCAGCAAGACCGTGGCCGACTTCGCCCGCGAGACCATCGCCGTGCACCACGATGCCGACCCGGCCACGGCCGGCAAGGGCGGCCCCGGCGATGCGGAGAAGATCGCCGCGCAGGTGGCCAAGGGCCGCGCGCAACTGCAGGCGCTGGGCGATGAGAAGGACGACTCCGCCTACATGAACGCCTACGCGGCGGCAGTGGTGCGGCAGTACTCCGACGCGCTGTCGGTGATCGATGCCGAGCTGGTGCCGGCGGCCAAGGAAGACGCCACCCGCCAGGAACTGCAGCAGGCGCGCAAGCGCATCGCCGAGCAACTGGAGCGCGCGCAGGCGCTGGCCTCGGCGCGCTACTGAGCACCTGGTCCCTCTCCCGTTGGGGCGACAGGGCGCGGCCTGCGCGCCACTGGCGCGCGCACCTGGAGCGCCCGCGCCGCAAGCGCGGGCCGGGGCGCGGAGCGGGGTTGGGGGTGCGGCGCGGAGCGACGCGCAGAATTGGTGGGTACGAGGCTGGGAACGCGGCGTCCTCTCGCATCGGCGACACGCCCTAGCCGTCGGCGGCGCCCGCGCGCGACGCCGGCCGTTCCTCGCGCCCATCGGGATGTCGCGCGAAGCGGGTCGGGTCGCTGCCGTGCACCGGCGCCTCGTCCCGCCATGGCCAGCCGCCGAACTGGGTGCGGCGATAGTCGGCCATGGCCTGGGCGATCTCGGCCTGCGTGTTCATCACGAACGGACCGTGTTGCGCCACCGGTTCGGCGATCGGTCGGCCTTGCAGCACCAGGAATTCGCTGGCCTCGCCGTCGCCATTGACCAACTCGACCGCCTGATCGGCGCGCAGCTCGATCGCCGCGTGGCGGGTCACCGGGCGCCCGCCCACCGTCACCGCTGCGCCCTTGAAGAAGTACAGGCTGCGGCGCGTGCCGCGGCCTTGCGCGGCGGGCAGGGTCCAGCGTGCGCCGGGTGCCATGCGGATCGTCCAGATGGCCACATCGGCATCGTCCTGCGCGGCCCATGAATCCGGTGGCGGCGCGAGCGGGCCGCCGGCGCTGCCGGGCGCGGCGTCGACCGGGTCGATGCGGCCGGCCACGCAGGCCACCTCGGTGGTGCGGCCGGCATCGTCGGTGGCGGTGAAGCGCGGCAGGTCTTCCGACCAGAACATGGTGAAGTGCGGCGCAGCCAGCTTGTTGCGCGCCGGCAGGTTGAGCCAGATCTGGAACAGTTCCAGCGGGTTGGGTGCCGCCGTGTCCAGCAGCGGGAACATCTCCGAATGGACGATGCCCGCGCCGGCCGTCACCCACTGCACGTCGCCGGCGCCGAAGCGCGCCGCCGCACCGAGCGAGTCGGCATGGTCGATCAGGCCCTTGCGCACGATGGTCACGGTCTCGAAGCCGCGGTGCGGATGGCAGGGAAAGCCGGGAATCTCTTCGCCGTGATACATGCTCCAGCCGTCCTTGCGGCTGAAGTCCTGGCCGATGGCGCGGCCGTGCAGGGGCGCCGCCGGGCCCATCGCGCCGTTGCCGGCGGGGTAGGCATCGTCGTGGTAGACGCAGAACAGGAACGGGTCGATCGTGTCCCAAGGGAAGCCAAGCGGCTTGATCTGGACGATGGGGTCGGTCATGGAGAGATCCTTCATGCGAACGCCGCCCAAGATTGGACGCGGCAACCTTCACGATATGGGGCGATGCCGACGGAACGGAAGGCCGCTCCGAGAGACATCCTGTCCCGCACGGGAAACGCTGGGATGCGCCGCCGCCGCGTCCATGGCCATGGCGCAGTGACCGGCCGCGTTGCATGCGCCGAGCGAGCGAACCCGGCAGTCAGCGGCATGCACTGAATGCCTGCTGGGGCGCAACCGCTCCTCCGCGCCCGCACGACCCGTGCGTCATCGGACTGTCATCGACGGCGACCAGCATCGCAGCCTTTCCGAATCCGCCGGCCGCCGATGGCGCCGGTACTGCGAGTGGCTGGTGCGTTCCGAACCCCTGCCGGCGTTGTCGCGGCTGTTCCTGCAATGGCGGCCGTCGCTGAGCCGCTATTTCCGCAAGCGTCGCGCCGCGGCCTGGGATGCCGACGACCTGCTGCAGGAAGTGTGGCTGCGGCTGCAGCGCAGCGAGGCGCATGCGCCGGAGATCGCCAATCCCGAAGCCTACCTGTTCACCATCGCCGCCAACCTGATGCGCGAGCACGCGCTGCTGCACCAGCGCAACAGCCAGCGCGACACCTGCCTGGACGATGTGCTGGAGCGGCTGGCGGTGCCCTGCGAGGCCGATGCACAGGTGCACCGCGCGCAGCGCCGGCAGCGCCTGGCCGAGCTGATGGCACGGCTGCCGCCGAAGTGTCGCGCGGCGATGACGCTGCGCTACCGCGACGAACTGGGCTACCAGGAAATCGCCGAGCAACTGCAGATCTCCAGCCACATGGTCAAGAAATACATCATCAAGGGCCTGGCGGTGTGCCGGCAGGGCATGGCGCGCTATGCGTGAGGATCCGCAGCGCGTCGCCGAGGCGGCCGCGGACTGGTACCTGGCGCAGCGCGAGACCGCGCTGCCGCCGGCGCGGCAGGCCGAGTTCCTGGCCTGGCTGCGGCACTCGCCGGCGCACGTGGCCGCCTATTTCGACATCGCGCGGATGCACGCCGACCTGCCGTCCGCGGCGCAGGCGCAGCAGGCCAGCAGTGCGCAGCTGCGCGCGCATGCCTTGCGCAGCGGGGCAGTAGTAGTGCCGTTGCGTCCGGATGTGGACACGCCGACGTCGGTGCCCCACCCGCGTCGTGTCCTGCCACGGCGCAGGCGCTGGCCGTTGGCGGCCGCCGCCGTGCTCGCGCTGGCCGCCGCGGGTGTGGCGCTGCGCCTGAGCGCGCCGGAGCAGGTGCCGGCGACGGTGTACGCAGCGCCATCGGACGCGCCGCGCAGCGTCGCGCTGGACGACGGCAGCGTGGTGCAACTGGAGCGCGGCGGCGCGATCGCGGTGCGCTACGGCACGCAGCGTCGCGACATCGCCCTGCTGCGCGGCAAGGCGGTGTTCGATCTCGGCCACGATCCGGCGCGGCCGCTGCGGGTCAGCGTCGGCGCGCTGGTGCTGCGCGACGTCGGCACCGTGTTCGGGGTCGACCCACAGGCCGGCGGCGCCCGCGTCACCGTGCTGCAGGGGCGGGTGCAGGTGTCGCGCGATACCCCGGCGTGGTGGCACCGAGGCGACCTGCCGTCGGAGGGGACGACGCTGGCCGACCTGGGCGGCGGCCAGCAGGCGCGGGTGGATGCGCAGGGCCGCGTGCTGGCGCGGCGCGACCATGCCGACATCGCCGACGCCACTGCCTGGCTGCCGGCGCAGGTCGGCGTGCACGATCGCAGCCTGGGCGAAGTGGCGCGCCTGTTCAACGCCTACACCACGCAGCCGCTGCGCATCGCCGATCCGGCGCTGGCGGCGCGGCGGGTCAGCGGCGTGTTCCATCTGCGCGATCCGGAGGCCTTCGTCGCCTATCTCGGCAGCCTGCCGGACGTGCAGGTGCAGCGCGATGCGCACGCGGTGACCATCCGCCACGCACCGGCACCGCTGTAAGAAAAAATTCATGCAATCGACGGTAGCCGCACGGCGCACCGGGGCACTCCTAGGAAGCATGGCCGTCGCGCAGCACGCGCGGGCCCGCCCTTCCTCCCCTCCGGTGTGATCGTCATGCGCAAGCCTCTCGTCGTCTCCATCGCCCTGCTGTTGGGCTGCACGTCCTCGTTGCCGGCCTGGTCGGCGCCCGCCGCCACCGCCTCGGCCATCGCGCCCATGCCGCTGGCGCAGGCGCTGGACCAGTTCGCGCGCAGCAGCGGGCTGCAACTGATGTACGACCCGGCGCTGGCCGAAGGCCTGCGCAGCAGCGGTGCCCCGGCCGGCCTGGCGCCGCCGCAGCAGTTGCATGCCTTGCTCGCCGGCACCGGCCTGGACTACCGCATGCTGACGCCCGGCTCGGTCGCCATCGTGCGCAGCAGCGTCGCCGCCGCGCCGGTCGCCGCCCCACGGGCGCCGCGCAGCGCCGCTCCGGCGCATGTCGAGGCCGACGGCGAACACGACGGCCCGCGCGAACTGGCGCCGATCAACGTCACCGCCAACAGCGTCGACACGCTGGCGCCCAGCGCCGCGCCGCTGGAGGCGAGCCAGCCGACCTCGGTGATCGACGAGCGCTTCATCCGCGACGGCCTGCGCCTGAACTCGAACTACGACGACATCATCAAGTACGCGCCCAGCGTGGTCACTACTTCGCCGGAAGGTCCGGGCCTGGGCAAGAACGAAGGCGTCAGCATCCGCGGCTTCCAGGACGGCCAGTTCAACATCACCTTCGACGGCATTCCCTTCGGCGATGCCAGCGATCTGCACCACACCACCTCGGCCTACTTCAACAACCACGTGCTCGGCCAGGCCGAGATCGACCGCGGCCCCGGCGGCGGCGCCACCATCGGCAACGCCACCTTCGGCGGCACCCTGGCGCTGCGCACGCGCAACCCCAGCCAGGTGGATGGCGTGACCGTGTACGGCACCGGCGGCAGCTGGAACACCTGGGCCGGCGGCGTCAGCGCCGACGAGCACATCGGCAACACGCGCCTGTTCGCGGATCTGTCCAAGGAAGCCAGCGATACCTACCTCAAGGGCACCGACGACCGCCGCGAGCACGCCTTCCTCAAGACCGTCACCGACCTGGGCGAGGCGACCACGCTGACCTTTGTCAGCAGCTACAACCAGGAGCACCAGAACACCGTGCAGGGCGCCACCCGCGCGCAGATCGCGCAGCATGGCTGGCGCTATGGCCTGGGCAACGATCCGACCCTGCAGAACTACACCGGCTACAACGCCGCGGCCTACTACTCCAGCTTCACCTATCTGGGCCTGAGCACGCGCCTTGGCGATTGGGATCTCGACAACAAGGTCTACTACAACAGCTTCGACCACACCGCTTCCAAGACCAGCATCCCCACCAGCGAGAGCGCTGCCGACAACGGCGTGACCTTCTACAGCGCGACTGGCAAGAAGCTGTCCAAGGCCGCCAAGGACGTGCCGGGCAAGCTCTCGGACAACGACTTCCGCGCCTTCGGCGACGTGCTGCGTCTGGCGCGCGACCTGGGACCGGGCCAGTTGCAGACCGGCGTGTGGGTGGAGCGCAACCTGGACGAGCGCCAGCAGTTGCCGGTGGACATGACCACCGGCGCGGCCAGCGGCACCAAGTACGGCCCACTGTACAACTACAACCTGCACGACCGCACCGACACCTTGCAGCCGTACCTGCAGTACGACTGGAAGCTCAGCGACAGCCTGACCCTCAGTCCGGGCCTGCGCTACGCGCGGGTGCAGCGCCAGCTCGATGCCGAACTCAACAAGAGCACCCCGCCGGCGCCGGCACACAGCGACGCCAGCTACGACGCCACGCTGCCGTCGCTGAGCCTGCACCAGAGCTTCAACGAGCACTGGAGCGGCTATGTGCAGGCCGCGCGCGGCTTCCTGGCGCCGCCGATCGACGTGATCGAACTCAACGGCGCCCGTGGCCTGCGCCCGGAGCTGACCAGCAACTACCAACTCGGCACCAGCTATGCCGCGCGCGGCCTGACTTTCGGCGCCGACGTCTACTACATCGACTTCAGCAACTACATCAGCCAGACCCTGATCAACACCGACAGCGGCACCGAGAGCGCCTTCGTCAACGGCGGCGGTGCGGTGTATCGCGGCGCCGAGGCCGAGGCCACCTACGCGCTGACGCCGATCCTGAGCCTGTACGCCAACGCCAGCTACAACGACGCCACCTACAAGCACAGCAGCACCCAGGTCGCCGGCACGCCGCGGGTGACCGCCGCCCTGGGCCTGCTGTACAACAGCGGCACCGGCTATTTCGGTTCGCTGATGGAGAAGGTGGTGGGCGCGCAGTACGGCGTGGACAACACCACCGCGGCCAACGGCGCCACCGTGTTCGGCAACGACCAGCGCCTGGGCGGCTATGCCAGCCTGGATGCGGCGCTGGGTTATCGCAGCACGCACGGGCCGTACGGCCTGAAGGGCTACTCGATCAGCATGGACGTCAACAACCTGCTGAACCGGCATGCGCTGATCGGTTACGCCGGCACCCGCTCTTCCGACAACCAGCCGCTGTACTTCGGCTTGGCCGGGCGCGGCGTGTTCCTCGATCTGTCGCTGAAGTTCTGAGGCCCGCCATGTCCGCTTCCCAATTCGCACGCGTGCGCAGCGGATGGCGCCTGGCCGTGGTGCTTTGCGTCGCCAGCGCCGCCTGGCCGGCGGCGGCATCGCCCAAGCAGTCAGCGGCCGCCGAACCAAACGCGGCGGAGCTGCGCCTGACGATCGTGGTGATGCGCCACGGCGTGCGCGCACCGACGCAATCGCCAGACGACCTGGCCAAGTACGCCGCGCAACCCTGGCCGCAATGGCCGGTGGCACCCGGCCAGCTCACGGCGCACGGCGCCGCCGGCATGCAGGCGCTGGGTGCGCGCTACCGGCAGCGCTGGCTGTCCATGTCGGCGCTGGCGCCGGACTGCGCCGCGTCCGGCGCGGTGGTGATCGCCGACAGCACGCCGCGCAACCACGACAGCGCGGCGGCCTTCACCGAGGGGCTGCTGCCGGGATGCCAGGCGCACTACCTGGCGTTGCCGACGACGCGGAACAACCCGCTGTTCCATTTCGGCAAGGACGAGGACAAGGACGACGATGCGCCCGCGCCGCCGTTGCACCTGGACGCGGCTACGCGCACGCGGCTGCGCGCGCTGCAGCGGGTGCTGTCCGGCTGCGCGGGGTCGGCCTGCGCTGCGCAGGAGTCGCCGCGCCTGGACGATCCGCAGCGGCTGCAGGATCCGGTGCAGGCGGCCAAGGTCTTGAAGACCGCCGGCAGCCTGGCCGAGAACCTGATGCTGGAATACGCGCAGGGCCTGCCATTGCCGCAGGTGGCCTGGGGGCGCGCCGATGCCGCAGCGCTGCAGCGGCTGATCGGCCTGCACAACGCCTCCTTCGCCTACAGCAAGCGGGCGCTGCCGGCGGCGCGTGCCGGCGGCTCCAACCTGCTCGCGCACCTGCTGGCGACGTTGCAGGCGGCGGCCGGGCAGGCGCCGGCGGTGGCGCCGCTGGCGCCGGCGGACACGCGCGCGCTGGTGCTGCTGGGCCACGACACCAACCTGGCGCATCTGGCCGGCCTGTTCGGCATCGATCCCATCGTGCGCGGCCAGCCGGACGCGTATCCGCCCGGCGGTGCGCTGCTGCTGGACCTGGTGCGGCAGGACGGCCAGGACTTCCTGCAACTGCGCAGCGTGGTGCCGACCTTGCCGGCGCTACGGGCCAATCGCTTCGACGGTCGCAGCCTGCGCGAGCGGCGCTGGCCGTTGCCCGGCTGCGGCGGCCGCCTGCGCTGCCCGCTGGCGATCGCGCTGCCTGCGCTGCAGGCGCGGCTGGATCCGCAGCGGGTCGAGGCTGCCGTGCCGGCGATGACCGAGTGGCCGGCGCAGGCGGCGTCAGTGGGCGAGTAGGCGCCGCCTACCTTGAGCGCTTGCGTGAGCGGAGCGTTACGCCTCGACACCTTTGGCGTTGGAAGTGACTGGCGGTCATCGTCACGCGCGTCGCGACTGAAGTCGCTCCCACAGGGGCGTGCGGCGAGCCCGCCGGGTGCACTGTGGGAGGGACTTCCGTCGCGACTGCAGACGGCCTGAGAGGACCAGGCAGGTCTTTCGTGCACTTCATCGCGAACATCGCCCGCCGTCACGGACCCCTCAGCGCGGAAGGTCGATCATCGCGGTTCCCCCACGCGCCTGCGCCTGCGTGCGCCGCGCTCTTTGCCAGGACCCCGCCATGTCCCCGACCCACGCCGCCGCGTTGCCCGACACCATGACCGCGATCGAGATCCGCCAGCCCGGTGCGCCCGAGGTGCTGGTGCCGGTGCGCGTGCCGCTGCCGCACCCCGGGCGCGGCGAACTGCTGGTGCGGGTGGCCGCGGCCGGCGTCAACCGGCCCGACGTGATGCAGCGCCAGGGCAGCTATCCGCCGCCGCCGGGCGCCTCGCCGCTGCCGGGGCTGGAGTTCGCCGGCGAGGTGGTCGGCCTGGGCGAGGGCGTGGAGCGCTACCGGTTGGGCGATCAGGTCTGCGCGCTGGTCGCCGGCGGCGGCTATGCCGAATACGCGGTGGTGCACGAGCGCAACGCCCTGCCGGTGCCGGCGGCGCTGAGCCTGACCGAGGCCGCGGCGGTGCCGGAAACCTTCTTCACCGTGTGGACCAACGTGTTCCAGCGCGGCCGCCTGCAGTCCGGCGAGACCCTGCTGGTGCACGGCGGTACCTCCGGCATCGGCAGCGTCGCCACGCTGCTCGGGCGGGCCTTCGGCGCGCGGGTGATCAGTACTGTCGGCTCGGCCGACAAGCGCGCGGCCAGCCTGGCGCTGGGCGCGGAGGCGGCGATCCTGTATCGCGAGGAGGACTTCGTCGCCGAGACCAAGCGCCTCACCGAGGGCCGCGGCGCCGACGTGATCGTGGACCTGATCGGCGGCGACTACTTGGCGCGCAACTACCAGGCCGCGGCGCTGGACGGGCGCATCGTGCAGATCGGCATCCAGCAGGGCAAGGTGCGCGAACTGGACCTGATGCCGCTGCTGGCCAAGCGGCTGACCCATACCGGCTCGACCCTGCGTCCGCGCTCGGTGATGGAAAAGGCGGCGATCGCGCGCGAACTGGAGCAGCAGGTGTGGCCGCTGCTGGCGCAGGGCCGGATCAAGCCGCAGGTGGACCGCTGCTTCCCGCTGCAGGAGGCGGCACAGGCGCATGCGTTGATGGAATCCAGCGCGCATATCGGCAAGATCGTGCTGACGACGGACGCGCGGTGAACCGGATATCGGTCGTGGCGACCGGCCTGCCGTCGTAGGAGCGGCGCGCTTCGGTCGCGACAGGCAGCCGGCGCAGGCGCCGGCGCGCCCACACGGCACGCGTGACCGCGCCCGCCGCTGGCCCGGTTCAAGCACCGCGCCGTATAGTGCGCCGCACGCGCGGTGGTCCGCGCTTGCCCGTGCCGGTCCCTGCGTGCGCCTGCTGCCCCGTTCCGCGTCTCCATCTTCCCTGTTGCGTTACGCCCTGCTGCTGTTGTGGCTGTGCGCGGCGGTGGCGTCGGCCCAGCCGCAGGACGCCGCCGACGCACCGCCGGACCCGCAGGCCCTGCTGGACAACGCCGCAAAGTCGCTGAAGGACGCGCGCGGCAAGGAAGTGGATGCCGGCAACCAGGCCGCCTTCCAGGACCTGGTCACGCAGGTCTCCGACGCCTCCAACGATGCGCAGACTGCCGCCGATGCGCTCTCGCAGCAGTTGGCGCAGGTCAATGCACGCCTGCAGCAACTCGGTGCGGCCGCCACCGGCGACTCCCCCGACATCGTTGCGCAGCGCAAGGCGCTGACCAAGCAACGCGACAGCCTGGACTCGGGGGTCAAGCGCGGCAAGCTGATGGTGGTGGAGGCGCGGCAGCTGGCCGACGAGATCGAACGCGCGCGCGCCGAGCATTTCAGCCAGGAGCTGTCGCTGCGCTCGCCGTCGCCGCTGTCGCCGGCGCTGTGGAAGCAGATCGCCGCCGATTTCCCCGACGACCAGGCCAAGCTGCTGGCGCTGTACACGCTCGGCATGCAGTCGCTGCAGGACGCGATCGCCGAGCATGGCAGCGGCGCGCTTGGCGTCGGCATCGCCATCGCGCTGATCCTGCTGTTCCCGCTGCGCTACCTGCTGCGCTGGCTGGGCAAGCGCTATGCGGTGTCGCGCGCGCCGGGCAGTCGCCTGCGCCGGTCGGGTCTGGCGATCTGGTTCCTGCTGCTGGGCACGTTGACCCCGGGCCTGGCCGCGCTGGCCCTGGCCGAGGCGCTGCGCAGCATCGATGCGGTACCGGAGCGCCTGGACGCAGTGCTCAACGGCTTCGTGGTGGTCAGCTTCGCCGCGGCCTTCATGGGCTCGCTCGGCGCCAGCGTGCTGCTGCCGAACCAGCCGAGCTGGCGGCTGTTCCCGATCGACGACGCCACCGCGCGACGCCTGCGCAAGTACACCTGGGCCACCGCGGCGCTGGCCTGGCTCAGCAGCATGCTGCTGGTGATCAACCAGGCCGCGCGCACCAGCGACTCGGCCACCGTCGCCGCCGACGGGGTGATCGCGCTGGTCTACGGCGTGCTGATCCTGGCCACCCTGACCAGCCTGTCGCGGCTGCGCCGGCGCCAGTACGCCGAAGCGGCGGCGCAGGCCCTGGCCAATGCGCAACCGCCGCCGCCCGGGCAGCACGGCGGCGCGCTGGCGTTGATCGGCGTGCTGGTCAAGGTCGCGGTGGTGGTGGCGCTGCTGGCGGCGCTGCTGGGCTATCTGCACCTGGGCCTGTTCATCACCCGGCAGATCATCTGGATCACCATGATCGTCGGCGCGATCCGCCTGCTGATGACCTTCGCCGACGACTTCGCGTTGTGGCTGTTCGCCAGCGAAGGCCGCATCGGCCGCGCCGCCAATGGCGCGTTCGGGGTGCGCTCGAGCAGCCTGGAGCAGGCCGGGGTGCTGACCTCGGCACTGATACGGGTGGTGCTGTTGCTGATCGGCGTCGGCGCGCTGTTGATGCCGTTCGGCACCAACGTCTCGATCGTCTCGGACTGGTTCTCGCTGCTGTCCGATGGCATCCGCCTCAGCGACAAGGTGGTGCTGTATCCGGGCGCGATCGCCCGCGCGGTGCTGGTGCTGCTGCTCGGCCTGGGCGTCATGCAGTACCTGCATCGCTGGCTGACCCAGACCTACCTGCCCAAGACCGAACTGGACGACGGCTCGCGCAACTCGATCAGCACGGTGGCGCGCTACGTCGGCATCATCCTGGCGGCGTTGTGGGCGCTGGCCGCGCTGGGCATCGGCCTGGAGCGGATCGCGCTGGTGGTCAGCGCGCTGTCGGTCGGTATCGGTTTCGGCCTGCAGTCGATCACCCAGAACTTCGTGTCCGGCCTGATCCTGCTCGCCGAGCGCCCGGTCAAGATCGGCGACTGGATCAAGATCGGCGACCAGGAAGGCGACGTGCGCCGGATCAGCGTGCGCGCCACCGAGATCCAGGTCGGCGACCGCTCCACCCTGATCGTGCCCAACTCCGAACTGATCACCAAGACCCTGCGCAACATGACCCTGGCCGGGCCGCTGGGGCGGGTGCAGATCCAGTTCGCGGTGTCGCTGGGCACCGACGTGGTCAAGCTGCGCGCCATCCTGCTGGAACTGTACGCGTCGCATCAGGGCGTGCTGGACGACCCGGCGCCGTCGGTGTTCATCGACTCCATCGCCAACGGCCACGTCACCCTCAACAGCTTCGCCTACGTGGCCTCGCCGCGGCTGACCTACGGCACCCGCAGCGAACTGTTCTTCGCCCTGCTGCAGCGCCTGGCCGAGGAGGGCATCGCCCTGGAGTCGCCGCAGGAGGTGAAGCTTTTACGCGATCCGCAGGAGTAGCCGGATCGGGGAGTGGTGGAGCGCGAAGCGACTTTGGCCGCCAGCTACCGGCGCCGCAGGTCGCAGCTGAAGCCGCTCCTGCGATTCCCCATTCCCGATTCCCCACTCCCGGCTTCTAGCGCCTCCCGCGTTCCTCGCGCGCGCGGATGCGTCGGTCGAACAGCACGGCGCTGACCACGATGCCCAGGCCCAGGATCACGCCGAGCAGGAACAGCACCATCGCGATCGCCGGGTAGCCGAACAGCTTGCTGCCGGTGTCGATGCGCATCATCTGCGTGGAGGCCAGGATCAGCGCGGCGGTGACGATGCCGGCGGCGACGCGGTTGGCGATCTTCTGCAGGCTCTCCATCAGCCGCGATTCCTCCAGCCCGGCCACGCGCACCTGCAGGCGGTTCTCCGCGGCCAGGGTGAGGATGTCGGAGATGCGGCGCGGGCCTTCGCGCAGCAGCGCCTGCAGTTCCATCGCCTCGCTGGCCAGGTTGGCCGCCGACAGCGACTTCTTCAGCCGCGCGCGCATCACGTGCTGCAACTGGTCCTCGACCACCACGCGCGTGTCCAGGTGCGGCGACAGCGCCCGGCACACCGCTTCCAGGTTGAGCAGGGTCTTGCCGAGCAGGCTCAGCTCCGGCGGCGTGCGCAGGCCGTAGGCGGTGGCGATGCGCACCAGGTCCAGCACCACCCGGCCTTCGGACATCGCGTCGTGCGCCGCGTAGCGGGCGATCATCTGCCCGGTCTCGCGCTGGTAGCGCTCCTCGTCGAAGTCCTCCAGGCGCGTGCTCAGCGCGATGGTTTCCTCGGCCACTTCCTCGCCGCGGCCGTCGACCGCGGCGAACAGCAGCTTGAGCAGGCGCTCGCGCAGCTTCGGCGGCACGTGCGCGACCATGCCCAGGTCGAAGATCGCCAGGCGTCCGTCGGCGAGCACGCGCAGGTTGCCCGGATGCGGATCGGCGTGGATCTCGCCGTGCACGAACATCTGGTCCAGGTAGCCGCGCACCAGCGCCGCGGCCAGGTCGTCCATCGGCTGCTCGGTGCGGCGCAGCCCGGAGATCTTGTCCACGCGCACGCCTTCGGCCAGCTGCATGGTCAGCACGCGGCGGCTGCTCAGGTCCCACACCGGCTGCGGCACCCACAGCTGCGGGAACGGCCGCAGGTGCTCGCCGAAGCGCGCCAGGTTCTCGGCCTCGGCCTCGTAGTTCAGTTCGGCCAGCAGCGCCTTGCCGAACTCGGCCAGCCAGTCGGCGAAGCGGATGCGCCGGCCCAGCCCGGTCAGCTTGTCGGCGGCGCTGGCGAAGCTGCGCAGCACCTCCAGGTCCGCGCGCACCTGCGCGGCGACCTCGGGCTTCTGCACCTTGATCGCCACCGGGGTGCCGTCGCGCAGCGCGGCGCGGTGCACCTGCGCCAGCGAGGCGCTGCCCAGCGGGGTGTCGTCGAAGGCGGAGAAGGCCTTGTTGATGCCGACGCCCAGCTCGGCCTCGACGATCTCGCGGATGCGTTCGCTCGGAATCGGCGTGGTGTTCTCCTGCATGCGCTCCAGGGCGGTGGCGAACTCCGGCGGCACCACGTCCGGGCGCGTGGACAGCATCTGCCCGAGCTTGACGAAGGTCGGCCCGAGCGCCTCCAGGTCGGTGACGAACTGTTCGGGCGTGCCTTCCGGCGGCAGCTCGTGCTCGCCCTGGGCGGTCTCCATGTCCATGCCGGAAAACACCCCGGAGCTGCGGTAGCGCAGCAGCAGGCGCAGGATCTGGGTACGGCGGCTGAGGCCGCCGATCACGTGCGGGGTGGCCGCAGCGTCGGGCGTCGCGCTCAAGGTGGGCTCCGGGCAAGGATGGGCGCGCTCGAGTGTGGCGACGGCTTGGTCGTCGCGTGGTGAATCCCGCTGCGCGTCGTGGATCGCAGGTGCTCGGGCGTGGTGCCGGCGGCAAGGTCGGCGACGGCGCTGTCGGCCAGCCCGGCGGCGGCCGTTGCTGGGACGACGCACCCACGGCGTATCCTGCCCCGCAACGAGAGCCAGAGAACAGCGCGCAGTGCAGCAGGGTGAGTGGCGATGGCGGTGAGTGGGCAGGGATGCAACGGACGGTCGTGGTGCGTCGACCGATGGCAGATGACGCCAGCCACGCGACGTGCTGCACCGGCATCTTGCCTGTTCGGCAGGGCTCTCGACCGATGAGGTGGCGTCGGCTCGCGCTGCTGGCGGCTGGGGTGGTCGTGGTGCTGCTCGTGGTGGCCTGGCTGGGCGAGGACGGCGGCGGCATCGCCACCGAGGCACGCACGGCGCTGCGGGCGCTGGCACGCGCGCTGTTCTGACGCGCCGAGGTCAGGCGTCCTGCCTCCCCTTTTCGGGCACCGCGGCCGGCCTTACCCTTGGCTTTCGCTGCCCGCTGCCAGGAACGCCACCATGTCCTTCATCGTCTCGCATGCCGTTGGCCATGCCCGTGTGCTGTCGGCGCGTGCACGCCTGGCCTTGCTGCTTGTGCTGCTGTCGTCGACCGCGACCGCCGCGACGCAGACCCAGCGGTATGCCGGCGACGACTTCGACGCCAAGGCCTTCGCCGCCAGCACGCACCGCCGTTACGATCTGCAGGACTTCTCCGATCGCTACCGCGCCACCTTGGAGATCGAGGACAGCGGCGAGGTGTTCCGTCCCGGCATCGTGCGCGTGTTCGCCCGCGGCAACGCCACGCCGCTGCTCGAGGTGGCCTCGCCGGAGTTGGTGCTGGACACCGATGCGAAGAGCGGCAAGGTCAAGGCCAACGTGCACGAACTGCCGTACGGCGAGCAGAGCGTGCTGATCTACGACGATTTCAATTTCGACGGGATCAAAGACCTGGCGGTGATGGACGGGCAGAACAGCTGCTATCACGGCCCGTCCTACCAGGTGTACCTGGGCACCACCGACGGCTTCGAGGCCGATGCGGACTTCACCGAGCTGGCGCAGAGCAATTGCGGCCTGTTCGAGGTGGATGCGCAGGCGCGCGAACTCCACACCATGACCAAGGACGGCTGCTGCTGGCACCAGTTCGCGACATACTCGATCCGCGATGGCGCGCCACTGCTGGAGAGCGAAACGGTCGAGGACGCGCGCGGCGACGGGCCGGGACTGGCGCAGGAGACGGTGTATCGCGACCGTGGCGGCAAGCGCGTGCCCGACATGCACTACCTGTGGGACGAGGAAGGCGAGACGGCGGTGGGCCAGCGCAAGATCCTGCTCGAGTTCCGCCTGGCGCCGGCCGGCAAGCGCATCGTGGTGTTCGCCAATGTTGGCGACGGCGCAAGCGGCGCGCCGTACTACGCGGCGCTTGGCGCGCAGCAGCGGGTGGACCTGCTGTATCCGGACGCGCAGGGCGAGGCGATGGACTACGACGCCGACCGCCATCTGCTCAGCTTCGCGCGTGGCGACACCACCTACCGCATCGTCGGCAACGCGCAGGGCGTGCCGCAGCGCATGGAGCTGGTGGTGCGCGGCAAGACCCAGCCGCTGGCGCTGCAGCCCGGCTCGGTGCATGGCTCGTTGCAGGCGGTGGCGCAGGTGCTGGACGCGGCGTCGGCGGAGTAGGGGGGCGACGGGGCGTTGCTCCGAAGCAACTGGCGATTTTGGCTTGCGCGCGTCGGGACTGAAGTCCCTCCCACAGTGCGCTCGGACAGCTCGCCGCAAGCCTCGTACGAGCGGCTTCAGCCGCGACCGGCGTTGCCGAACACGCCTGCCGTCCCGATTGACCCATACCTGCCTCGCACCGCATCGGCCGACCCGACCGGCCGCCTCACCGCCACGCCGCGAACGCCCGCGCCACCGCTTCGGCGCCGGGATCGATCACGCCACGTAAGGCGTCCGCGGGCACCGCGGCCGCGCGGCCGGCGCCGGCGCGGGTGAGCTGTGCGGTGGCATCGGCGCCTGCGCGGGCGGCGCGCGCGGCGGCCTCCACGTCGGCGCCCTGCGCCAGGGCGTCCAGTGCCGGCAGCAGCGCATCGAGCAGGGTGCGGTCGCCGCGTTGCGCGCCGCCGTAGTGCTGCATCCGCGCCACGCCGGCCTGCAGCGCCTGCACCCAGTCGCGGCCGTCCGCCAGCGCACCGGCAGCGGTGGTGAACAGGATCGACAGCAGCACGCCGCTGGAGCCGCCCATGCTGTGTTCGATCGTCGCCGCCAGGCCGCGCGCCATTGCGGCAGCGTCGCCGGTGGCCAGCGCATCGGTGTCCAGCGCCTGCCGCAGGGCGCGCGCGCCGGCGGCGAAGGTGCTGCCGGCGTCGCCATCGCCGCTGCGCGCATCCAGCGCGTCCAGCTCGGCCTGCGCGGCGATCAGGGCTTGCGCCACCCGGCCCAGGGCCGCTGCGCACTGCGCATCGCGCGCGCCATCGCGGTGGCTGTCGTCGCGCTTCAGTGCCGGCGCAAAGGTCTGCACCGCATGCGGCACACGCACGCCGGGCCAGCCCAGGGTCTGCACCGGCGCCTGCAGTGCGGCCAGCACGTCGGCGTCGGCCGGGGCGAGGGTGATCGAGAAGCCGTGCATGTCTATCGAGGTCATCAGCGCTGCCGGCACCGGCATCAGCGCGACCCGCGCGACGCCGATGCGCTGCAGCGCCAGCCGCGTCAGCACGCCCAGTTCCTGCGTCGAGCAGCCGCCGAGATCGTTGAGCATCAGCACCAGCGGCGCGTCGGCGCCAAGGCGGGCATCGGCCTGCGCCAGCAGCGGGTCCAGCACCAGCGCCAACGCCTCTTCCACCGTGCCGGGCTGCACCGGCCGCGCGCCCGGCTCGTTGTGGATGCCCAGGCCCAGTTCCGGCGCGCGGCGGCCGACCTGCTGGCCGGGTACGCTGCAACTGGACAGCGCCATGCCCAGCGACAGCAGGCGGTCGGCGAAGGCCTGGCCGCGCTGCGCCAGTTCGGCCAGCGGCACGCCCTCGCGCGCCAGGTGGCCCACGTACTTGTGCACCAGCACCGTGCCGGCGATGCCGCGCGGCTGCGCGGCGTCGGGCAGGGCGATGTCGTCGGCGACCAGCACGCTGGCCACGTCGATGCCCTCGGCACGGGCGCGCTCGGCGGCCAGGCCGAAGTTGAGCCGGTCGCCGGTGTAGTTCTTGATCACCAGCAGTACGCCGGGCGCATCGGCCCAGGCGCGGATCGCCGCCAGCACCGCCTCCACGCCGGGCGAGGCGAACAGGTCGCCGGCGATGGCGCCGCTGAGCATGCCCGGGCCGACGAAGCCGGCATGCGCCGGCTCGTGCCCGGCGCCACCGCCGGACAGCACCGCGACCTGGCGCGGATCGCGCTCGGCCTGCAGCACGATGCGGGTGCCGCTGCCGGTTTCCGACAGCAGCAGCGGTTGCAGCATGGCCGCGGCTGCGAGCACGTCGTCGACGATGGCGCGGGGGGCGGTGAGGAACTGGTCCATGCGGGTGTCCTGTGCAGGCCGTGCGGCGGTGTGGCACACGATAGCCGGGCCGGCGTTACGCGCGGTTGAGGCCGGCCTGCTCACGCACCTGGTCGGCGGAATCGGCGAGAATCGCCGCTCACCCCGAACGGAATCCCCGCATGGCCGGCGCCAGCCTGTTCACCCTGCTCGACGACATCGCCACCCTGCTCGACGACGTGTCGATCCTGACCAAGGTCGCGGCCAAGAAGACCGCCGGCGTGCTCGGCGACGACCTGGCGCTGAACGCGCAGCAGGTGACCGGGGTGAACGCCGACCGCGAACTGCCGGTGGTGTGGGCGGTGGCCAAGGGCTCGCTGCTCAACAAGGCGATCCTGGTGCCGGCGGCGCTGGCGATCAGCGCCTGGCTGCCGTGGGCGATCACCCCGCTGATGATGATCGGCGGCGCGTTCCTGTGCTTCGAGGGCGTGGAGAAGCTGGCGCACCGTTTCCTGCATTCGAAGGAAGAGGATGCGGCACGTCACGCGCAGCAGGTGCAGGCGCTGGCCGACCAGCAGGTGGACGTGGTGGCGCTGGAGAAGGACAAGGTCAAGGGCGCGATCCGCACCGACTTCATCCTCTCGGCGGAGATCATCGTGCTGTCGCTGGGCGTGGTCGCCGGCGTGCCGTTCGTGCAGCAGGTCGCGGTGCTGGTGGCGATCGCGGTGGCAATGACCGCCGGCGTCTACGGGCTGGTCGCTGGCATCGTCAAGCTCGACGACCTGGGCCTGTACCTGAGCCGAAAGGGTGCCGCCGCCGCGACGATCGGCCGCGGCATCCTGTGGCTGGCGCCGTGGCTGATGCGCACGCTGTCGATCGCCGGCACCGCGGCGATGTTCCTGGTTGGCGGCGGCATCCTGGTGCACAGCATCGGCCCGCTGCACCACGCCATCGAGGGCATTGCCCCAACCGGCGGGCTGGGCAGCCTGGTGCTTGCGGTGGGCAATGCGGTGGTGGGTATCGTGGCCGGCGCGGTGGTGCTGGCGGTGGTGCTGGGCATCAAGAAGGTGCGGGAATAGGGATTCGGGATTGGAGATTCGGGATTCGTAACAGCGGCGCGCATTCCCGCTTTTGCCAATCCCCAATCCCGACTCCCCAATCCCGCGCCGGCCACGCCGGCGCCAGCTAGTCCGCCGACACCACCCGATTCTTGCCGGCCTTCTTGGCCTCGTACAGCGCACGGTCGGCGCGGCGGATCAGCGCGTCCTGCGCTTCGCCGGGTTGGCGCAGGGCGACGCCGGCGCTGAAGCTGACGAACACGCGCTGGTCTTCGTGCACCACCGCGCGCTGGGCCAGCGCGCGCTGCACGCGGGTCACCGCCGCACTGGCCTCGAAGATCGTGCAGTCCGGCATCAGCAGCACGAACTCCTCGCCACCGAAGCGGGCGATGGCATCGCTGGCGCGCAACGTGGTGCGCGCCACCTCCACCACGTGGCGCAGCGCGCTGTCGCCGCCGGGGTGGCCGTAGGTCTCGTTGAGCTTGCGGAAATCGTCCAGGTCCAGCATCGCCACGCACAGTGGCTGCGCGCTGCGCTCGGTGCGCACCAGTTCGCGCACGAACAGGTCGTCCAGGCCGCGGCGATTGAGCGCGCCGGTGAGCTGGTCGACCCGCACCAGGCCGCTGACGTCCTGCAGTTCCTGCTCCAGGCGCAGGATGCGCTGCTCCGCCGCCTCCACCTCCTGGCGAGCGGCGATCAGGTGATCGCGCGCGCGCAGCGCCTGCTCCTGCACGTGGCTGGTGTCCTGCAGCACTTCCTGCAGCAGGCGGTTGAGGTCGGCGATGCTGCGCGCGTCGCGGATGGTCTGCGAGTAGTCGGCGATGCGGTCGTGGAATTCGCCGGTGCTGGCGGCCATGCCGTCCAGGTCCGCGACGAAGCTCAGCATCAGCTCCTTCATCGCCTCCTTGGATTCGGCGATGCCCTGCTTGAGCAGGCCCTGTTTGTAGATCACCTCGCGCAGGCTGCCGCGCGCCTCCTCGATCGAGTAGCGGTCCAGCGGCCCGGCGATCAGGTCGCGCACCACCGCGATCTGGCCCTGCAGCCAGCTGGTGTCGTCGAGCAGTTCGCCCACGTTCTCCAGCAGCAGGTCGAACAGGCTCAGCAACAGCGCCTGCTGCTCCTGGCCGTCGTTGGCGCGCAACGCGATCTGGTGGCACAGCTCGCGCACCTGTTGCGCCACCGGTTCCAGCGGCTGCCCGGGACGCCATTGGCGCAGCGCCTCGCCGCTGGCCTCGGCCTCGCCGGCGAGCTCGGGCAGGGTGTGCAGCAGCGCCGCCAGCGCGCCGGCCACGGTCTGCCGCAGCAGGTCGCGTAGGCGCTCGCTGTCGCTGGGCCCGGCCAGCGGATCTTCGACGTCGATGGTGCGGATGTACTTGTCGATCAACTGGCGCAGTGCGCGGCCGTAGCTGGGCCAGTCGCCGCTGCTCGCCGCCGACTGCAGGCGCCGCCCCATGTCGCCCAACTCGCCGTGCAGCGAGGCCATGCCGTCGGCGAAGGCGCCGAGCAGGCCTTGCGGCTCGTGCGCCTGCTGGAACAGGCGGATCAGCGCGGCGGTGGCGGCAGCCGGATCGGTCGCCGCCTCTGCAGGCGTCGCCGCAGGGCCGTGCTTGTGCCCATGGCCGTGGGCCTGCGCGCGCGCCGGCAGCCCCGCGGCCGTCGTCGGCGCGGGATCGCGCCGACGTGGCGACAGCAGCTTGCGCAGTCCGCTGATCGGCGGCTCGTCGCGTTGATCCGACATGCCAGCCGGCTCCTCCCCAGGTCAAGGCGCCGCCCATGCTGGCGCTCAGGAACTGGATATCGGCGCTGGCGGCGTGCGCTTGAGCCGGCGGGCGCCGTGTCTGTGAAGAGGACTCCATGGCGGCCGTACCCTCACCCCCGGCCCCTTGCTTCCTTCTCCCACCGGGAGAAGGTGCCCCGAAGGGGCGGATGAGGGTTGGGGCGCTATGGACGTGTCTGGGGGAAGAGGTTCCCTAGCCGTCGCACCCTCACCCCCAACCCCTCTCCCGGAGGGAGAGGGGAGCAACACCTGGCTCCCGAAAGATCGCGTGTGCCGCGGCGCTGTGCAGAACGCGCACGACGCTGGCACTCTGGCGGCCGCGCCTGCCGCCGGCGCGCACACTTCCACGGAGACTGAGCATGGCCGATCCCCGCGAACCGCTGCTGCATCCCGTTCCGATCCTGTCCCTGCGCCCCACGCAGATGACCGTGGGCATGCGCGAGGTGAAGGAGAAGCGCAAGCGCTGGCGCGCGCACGCGTCCAAGCACAAGCAGGCCGAACTGCTCGGCACGCACATGATCCCGGTGGTGCTGGGACCGGATGGCCGCTACTACGTGGTCGATCACCACCATCTGGCGCGGGCGCTGCTCGACGAAGGGGTGGAGGACATCCTGGTCACGGTGATCGCCGACCTCAGCATGGTCGACAAGGCCGCGCTGTGGAGCGTGCTGGATCATCGCCGCTGGGCCTATCCCTACGACGCCAAGGGCGAGCGCCGCCCGTTCAAGGACATGCCCACCTCCATCGCCGACCTGAAGGACGATCCCTACCGCAGCCTCGCCGGCGAGGTGCGCCGCGCGGGCGGCTACGCCAAGGACACCACGCCGTTCAGCGAGTTTCTGTGGGCCGACCTGTTCCGCCGCCGGCTGCGGCGCCGCGACGTCAAGGAGGATTTCGCCCGTTCCATGGAGACCGCGCTCGCGCTCGCCAAGAGCAAGGAGGCGAGCTATTTGCCGGGCTGGTGCGGGCCGCTGTCCGACGACTGATCCGGCGTGGCGTCATGCGCCGGCCTGCCGCCCAGGAGTGCGTGCAGGGCGCGTTCGACGCGGCCGCCGAACAACAGGATGACGAAGGCGATGGCCAGCGACACGGCCACGATCTGCCACTGGCCGGCGCCGCACATGATGCCGACGCAGGCGGTGAGCCAGACGCAGGCGGCGCTGGTCAGGCCATGCACCCGCACATGTTTCTGGGTGTGATAGATGACGCCGGCGCCGAGGAAACCGATGCCGGTGAGGATGCCCTGGATGACGCGGCTGCCGGCATCGGTGAAGCCGCCCTTGCCGAGCGGGTCGGCCAGCAGCACCACCATCGCGGTGGCCAGGCCGACCAGGCCCAGCGTGCGGATGCCGATCGGCTTGCCGTGCAGGTCGCGGTTCAACCCGATCGCCGCGCCGGCGAGGGCGGCGATCCCCAGGCGCACGGCGATCTCGGACAGGTCGGTCAAGGCAGGTCTCCCGGTGGATGTGTCGCCGCAGGCGGCCGGCCCATCATAGGCAACCCGGCCGCGGGCGCCGCGTGCATGCCGTCGGCTGGCCTCAGAGCGCGGCGCGGACCTCGTCCAGGCTGGGCGGATTGGCGCCGGCGCGGGTGCAGTTGATCGCTGCGGCGGCCACGCAGAACTGCAGCAGGCGCTCCAGCGCGGCCGGCTCGCTGCCCAGCGCCGCCAGCGCGGCCGGATCGGGCAACTGCTGCAGCAGCGCCGCCTGGAAGCTGTCGCCGGCGCCGACCGTATCGACCACCTGCACCACGCGGCCGGGCACACGCGCTTCGCTGTCGCCGCGCCAGGCCACCGCGCCGTCGCCGCCCAGGGTCATCACCACCAGCGACGGCCCCTGCTGCAGCCAGCTGCGGGCGATGGCGAACGGATCCTGCTGCGGATACAGCAGTTCGATGTCCTCCTGGCTGACCTTGACTACGTGCGCCAGCGCGATCCAGCGCGCCAGCCGCGCGCGCCACACCGCCATGTCCGGCTCCACCGTCGGCCGCACGTTCGGGTCCAGCGAGATCAGCCGCTGCCCGCGCTCGCGCTCGGCCAGCGCCTGGAAGGTGCTGGCGGTGGTCTCGGCGACCAGGGTGTAGGAGCCGAAATGCAGGCCGCCGACGCGCGCGTCCAGCGTGGGCAGGTCGGCCTCGGTCAGCGCGCGGTCGGCGCAGCCGGTGCCGTAGAAGGCGTAATTGGGCACGCCGCTCGCGTCCAGCGCGACCATCACCAGGGTGGTGGCCTCGCGCTTGTCGATGCAGTAGTCCAGGGCCACACCTTCGCCTTCGAGGGTGGCACGCAGCTGGCGGCCCAGCGGATCGGTGGACAGGCCGGTGAACAGCGCCGACGGCGCGCCCAGACGGGCCAGGCCGATGGCCACGTTGAACGGCGAACCGCCCTGGCGCGCGGTCATCCCGACCGAGGTGCCGGCGTAGCCGTCGATGAAGATGTCGTACAAGGCCTCTCCGCACACCACGAACATCGAACCGCTCCTCGTCAGGTTGCAGCGCGCCGGCCGGCGCGATGGGGCGGCTATTGTGGCGTACCTGCTGCGGCGCGGCGACCGTGTGTGGGGTAGGCAGGAGCATGCGAGGACCAGGCTGGCTGGCGCCGCGAACCCTCATCCGCCCCTGCGGGGCACCTTCTCCCAGTGGAAGAAGGGAAAAGCCATAGCCCCTCCCCCGTCGGGAGAGGGGTTGGGGTGAGGGTACGGGCGCGCAGCGCCTCATGGACCGCACACCCCACCCACAACGCCTTGCCGCCGCCCCTGCGATAGTCGCCGCCTCCCCCAGCCAGCCTCCAAGGACGCCCCATGAAAATCCTGCTCGCCGGCGCCACCGGCCTGGTCGGCGGCCACGCGCTGCGCCAGTTGCTGGCCGCCCCCGCCTGCAGCGCGGTGATCGCGCCGACCCGGCGCGCGCTGGCCATG
Source organism: Xanthomonas sp. LMG 12459 (assembly GCF_009192905.1). NCBI lineage: Bacteria > Pseudomonadati > Pseudomonadota > Gammaproteobacteria > Lysobacterales > Lysobacteraceae > Xanthomonas > Xanthomonas sp. LMG 12459. The sequence continues at coordinate 72,822 of NZ_NSGT01000004.1, read as the reverse complement.
ACCCATCCCAAGCTGCACAACCCGGTGCTCGACTTCGACGCGCTGCCGGCACGTGCACCCTGGTGGCAAGTGCAGGCGGCGATCTGCGCGCTCGGCACCACGATGCGTCAGGCCGGCTCGCGGGAGGCGTTCCGCCGGGTCGATCACGACTATCCGCTGGCGATCGCGCGGCTGCTGCGCCAGCACGGCACCGAGGCCTTCGCGCTGAACTCCGCGCTGGGCGCGAATCCGCGGTCATGGGCCTTCTACAACCGGGTCAAGGGCGAGTTGGAACACGACCTGCGCGCGCTCGGCTTTCCGTCGCTGACCCTGGTGCGGCCCGGCCTGATCGGTGGCGAGCGTGCGCAACGCCGCCGCGGCGAGCATGCCGCCAGCGTGGTGTTGCGCGCGCTCGGGCCGCTGCTGCCGCGGCGCTACCGGATCAACCCGGCCGAACGTATCGCCGCGGCGCTGGTCGATGCCGCGCTGCGGCCGCGGTCGGGCGTGCAGATCGTCGATGCGGCGCAGTTGGTTTAGGGGCTGGGATTGGGGATTGGGGATTCGGGATTGGAGCGCGCGAGTGCATAGCATTGCGTGCGATGCACATTGAAGCCGCTTTGCGATGGGGCGGACGTTCGTGCGCGATGTAGGCGCCCGCGTCTGCACCGCGAGCAGTCACGCAGTTCTTCGCCGCGGTGCCTCGTGTGCCTGGACCAGGCCGGGCGCGACCTTCCTCAAGCGCCCAGCGACTGCCCGCCGTCCACCGCCAGCACCTGGCCGGTGATCCAGCGTGCCTGCGGCGAGGCCAGGAAGAGTGCCGCGTTGGCGACGTCGTCGATCGCGCCGAAGGCGCCGAACGGAATGCTCGCGCGGATCTGCCGGTACAGCTCGGGCTGCTGCTGGCGACGCTGCTCCCACAGGCCGCCGGGGAACTCGATGGAACCGGGTGCGATCGCATTGACCCGGATCCGCTCGCGCGCCAGTTGCGTCGCCAGGGTGGTCGTGTAGTAGTTCAGCGCCGCCTTCGCCGCCGAGTACGCCGGCACCCGCGGCGTCGGCCGCAGGCCGTTGATCGAGCTGATGTTGAGGATGCAGCCGCGGCCGCTGGCGCGCAGCTGTGGCAATGCGGCGCGATTGCAGCGCACCGCGGCCATCAGGTCGATGTCGAAGCCGGCCTGCCAGCTCGCATCGTCGTCGCCATGGCCGTAGCCGGAGGCGTTGTTGATCATCACGTCGATGCCACCCAGTGCGTCCGCGGCCTGGGCCACCCAGGTCTGGATCTGCGCGGCGTCGGCCAGATCGCAGCACTGCGCCGCGACCGGGTGGCCGTGGCGCTGCAGCTGCGCGGCGGCGTCGGCCAGCGGCGCGGGACTGCGCGCGCAGATCGCCACTGCGGCGCCATGGCGGGCGAAGGCATCGGCGATCGCCAGGCCGATCCCGCGGCTGGCGCCGGCGACGAGCACGCGGTATCCCGCGAAAGCGGACGGATCGGTCATCGGTGGCTCCTGCGTGGCGGTGGGGCGTGCGTCGATTATCCGCGCAATCCGCAGCGCGCGGCCGCTTCTGGCACCATGGCGGCCGTCGTACGCGCCGTCTGTCGGTGCGCCCGCCGCGCCGTCGCCCTGCGATGACCGCCGCATTCCCTTTCCAGGATTTCCCGCAGTGAAGAAGACCTACCGGCTCCGCATCGAAGGCAAGCATCCCGACCGCCTGCTCGATGCCGCCAAGCACGACATCCGCAAGTACATCCGCCGCGAACGCCGCAAGACCTTGCCGGCCGGTGCGGACTACTGGGATTTCGACACCCTGTTCGGCACCGAGGAAGCCACCGCCGCGGTGCTGCCGCCGGCCGAACTGCTGCGTGCGGTCGACGCGCTGGTCGCCGCCGGCGGCGAGCAGTTCTACGTGGAAATCCGCAGCCGCGCGTGCACGCGGCCGCCGCGGGCCAAGGGCGGCCAGGACGAAAGCGAGCACGATCCCTTCGAGGACTGAGCGCGATTCGGCGTGCCTGTCGCGCCGGGGGCGGCGCCGTGGCATCGACGTGCGACGCCAGGCCACTGCCCGCGCCCTTTGGCATCGCCGCAGCGCTTGCCGCGGTGCGCCAGGCCTTCCAGGCGTTTCTGGCCGGAGGGCCGACTGCGGCACGCGTTGGCGCGGACGCTCCTGGCGTCCTTGGTCGGATCCGTCCGACAAGCACGCGTAGCATGGCGACGCGGTCGTTCTGATGTTCTGGCCGGAAACGTGCCTGATCTCGGCACGCGTCTGTGTGGCGACGGATGCCGCAGTAAAGCGTGGTACAGCCCACGCGGCGCCGCTCAGCCGCTCGCGGGCGGCTCCCCGTCCTGCGCACGCGCCGCGCGCAGCCGGTCCTTCTTGCTCGGTCGCTTGCCCTTGATGCCGCCGGTGGAGGCGGCCGCCTCTGTGGCCGGCGCGGCGGCCGGGGGTGGCGCTTGCTTCGGCTCGAAACCGGGAATGCGTTCGCGCGGCACGCGCACGCCTTGCCGCTTTTCGATCAGGCGCAGATGCGCCGCACTGGCCGCGTCGACGAAGCTCAGCGCCTGGCCCTCGGCACCGGCGCGTGCGCTGCGGCCGATGCGATGGGTGTAGTCCGCGGTGGAACGCGGCAGGTCGTAGTTCACCACCACCGGCAGCGCGGCGATGTCGATGCCGCGCGCGGCCAGATCGGTGGTCACCAGCACGCGCAGTTGCTGCTGGCGGAACGCCTCCAGGGTGCGCAGGCGCCGCCCTTGTGCGAGGTCGCCGTGCAGTGGCTGCGCGGCGATGCCGGCCTTGGCCAGCGCCGTGGCGACCTGCTCGGCGCTGCGCCGACTGGCGACGAACACCAGTGCGCGTGGCCATGCTTCCTGTTCCAGCAAATGCTGCAGCAAGGCCAGGCGACGCCCGTCGTCGACCTCGATCGCGCGCTGGCGCAGCGTCGCCGGGATCGGTGCTGCGTCGGCGGCGTCGCCGATGCGTCGCGGCGCGCGCAGCAGGCGCGTGGCCAGCGCCGCGATCGGGGCTGGCAGGGTGGCCGAGAACAACAGGGTCTGCCGCGTCGGCGGCAGCAGTTGCAGCAGCCGCTCCAGTTCGGCGCCGAAGCCCAGGTCGAGCAGGCGGTCGGCCTCGTCCAGCACCAGGTGCGCCACCGCGTCCAGTTGCAGCGCGCGCTGCGCCAGCAGGTCGAGCAGGCGCCCGGGCGTGGCCACCACCACGTCGGCGCCGCCGCGCAGCGCCAGCATCTGCGGATTGATCGAGACGCCGCCGACCGTCACCACCACCCGCGGCCGCCGCGGCAATTCCAGGCCCAGCGCGACGAAGGTGTCGGCGACCTGCACCGCCAGTTCGCGGGTCGGCACCAGCACCAGCACGCGGGTGGAGCGCGCCGGCCTGGCCGCCTGCGCGCAGGCCTGCAGCAACGGCAGCGCGAACGCCGCGGTCTTGCCGGAACCGGTCTGCGCCATGGCCAGCAGATCGTGGCCGGCGACGACGAGCGGTACGGCCTGCTGCTGGATCGGCGTGGGCGTCTGCCAGCCGACGCGCGCGAGCGCGGCGGCGAAGGCGGGATACAGCGCGGGCGACAGGCCGAGGGAAGCGAACGGCATCGGGAGGGGCAGCGAAGGTGAGACTGGACAGTATCGCCGACCCGGCGCACGCGCGGCTTCCTTCGTTGACGCGCCTGGCCATCGCGCGTCGCGGCTGATCCCGAAAAGGGGACAAGAGCCGCTCCCACAAGGGCTTGCGGCAAGCTCGCCGGATGCACTTTGGTAGAGACTTCAGTCCCGACGCATTGCGGCATCGGAAAGCACGCCACTTCGCCCGTCGCGGCTGATCCCGAAAAGGGGACAAGCGCCGCTCCCACAAGGGCGTGCGGCGAGCTCGCCGAGTGCACTGTGGGAGGGACTTCGGTCCCGACACATTGCGGCACCGGAAAGCACGCCGCTTGCCCGTCGCGGCTGATCCCGAAAAGGGGACAAGCGCCGCTCCCACAAGGGCGTGCGGCAAGCTTGCCGGGTGCACTGTGGGAGGGACTTCAGTCCCGACGCATTGCGGCATCGGAAAGCACGCCGCTTCGCCCGTCGCGGCTGATCCCGAAAAGGGGACAAGCGCCGCTCCTACGCGACGATCGGCGAGAGCAGCTGTTGCCAATCCCCAATCCCCAATCCCCATCCCGAACTGCAACGCACGGCCATCCACGCGGATGGCCGTGCGCGTCCGTGCAGGCCTTACTGCGGGCAGCTCACGCCGACCGCGGCGAAGGCATTGCGCACCGCGGTCACCGAGCGGCTCAGGTCGCTCGCGGCGGTCTGCACGCCGCAGGCGCCGCTGTTGAAGCTGGTGCTGGGCGTCCAGTACAGCTGGTTGGCGCGGGCGAATACCTCGAACGCGCTGCGCGTGTTCCAGCCGGAGGTGGTGGCCAGGGTGTAGAACGCCTTGTTGTAGACGCCCGAGGAGTAATGCACGTCCAGGCCGCTGCGGTAGTTGGCGGCGTTGTCGATCGAGCTGCCGTCCTGCGTCGGGTTGGCCATGTAGCGCAGCGCACCGTTGGCCTTGAAGATCTCGGTGCCGACCTTGAAGTCGTTCGTGCCCTTGAGGTAGTACTCGGTGGCCTCGCCGGCCATGTCCGAGAACGCCTCGTTGATGCCGCCGGACTGGCCGGAATAGGTGAGGTTGGAATGCTGCTCGGTGAAGCCGTGCGAGACCTCGTGGCCGGCGACGTCGGCGCTGACCAGCGGATAGAACCGCGTGTTGCCGTCGCCGAAGTTCATCGTCGAGCCGTTCCAGAACGCGTTCTCGTAGCGCGTGCCGTAATGCACGCGCATCACCAACTGGAAGGTCAGCGGCGCCACGCCGACGTAGCTGCGATACATCTTCTCGATCACGCCGCCGAAGTAGTGCGCGTCGTTGATCGGCGAATAGGCGCCATTGATGGCCTTGTAGGTGTTGCGCGGGCAGGTGAACTGGTACGCGGTGGTGCCGGAGCTGCCGCCGTTGAGGTTCACCGACTTGACGTTGCTGTTCTGCATGCGGCAGTTGTCGTCCACCTCCAGGAAGCCATGGATGCTGTCGCTGCCGTACTCGTACTGGCCGGTCTTGGCGTTTCCGCCGGGGCCGGTGGCGTCGCGCGTGGTCAGCGCGTCCCACTGCTTGAGGATGGCGCCGCTGCGCGCATCCACGATCACGAACGGCCTGCTCGGCGCGCCGCCGTTCGGCGCATCGGCGAAGAACGACACCACGTAGGCCAGGTGCGCGCGGTCGCTGTCGTCGAGATAGATCATCTGCGGCGCCTGCGCGCGTTCGATGCGGCGCTCGGCCTGGGCGGTGCCAAGCGCGACGCGCTGGGCCAGCAGCAACGCACGGTCGGCAGTCAGCGTGGCGCTGGGCGCATTGGCGGCAGTCGCCGGCAACTCGCTGGCCAGCCCGGCCACCGAGCGGCCGAACAGGCTGCGCACGCTGCCGTCGGCGCGCTCGCTGACGATCACCTGCTCGCCCCACACCGGAATGCCGCGGAAGGTCTGCTGGTAGCGGCGGTGCACGGTGCCGTCGGCATCTTCGCTGCTGCCGAGCAGGGTCAGCGCCGACTCGGCGTCCAGCCCGATCAGTTCGGCATGGCGCACCGCGGCCGCGGCCGGGATGCCGCCGACGCGGGCGGCGGCGCTACGGTACTGGGTACCGAGCGTGTCCGGATTCTTGGCGTGAAGATCCACGCGTTGCGCGGCGCTGGCGGAGGTGGCGGCGAGCGCAATCAGCAGGGAGGGCAGCAGCACCGACGGACGATGATGACGTGGCAGAGTCATGAGCGGAATCCTCGAACGCAAGAAGGAAGGGCGCGCCGTCGCGGCAGCGGAGCGGCCGTGGCGCGATGCGTGGCATGACGTTCAGGGCAGTGCGGCCGATCGGCGCAGTGCCTCCCCCTGTGCAGCGACCATAACGGCGGCGTCGCGTCGCGTGGTAGACAGGTTGCGTTCAGGGTTTTTGCATCGAGCAGATGCGGTATCGCCGTAGCTGCGACGTGTGATGCGCAATCGCGCCAAGCGGTTCGCCATCACGGTGCATGCAGGTCGGCGGATGTGCACCGAATGCTTGCGAAGCGATCGCAGCACCAATGCCGGACCGCCGGTAGCACTTGGTCCCTGCACTGTGGGAGGGGCTTCAGCCCCGACGCGCTGTGCAGGAATTGCTCGGGAGAGCATCCCGTAGTGTGTAGAAGACTGCAGAGACCACGCGCGCCTCTGCGTGGACTCCGAGGCATCCAATGCAGAACGGCCTCAATCGCGGTGCTTTTAGTTCGTCGCGTCGGGACTGAAGTCCCTCCCGCACGGGACGCATCTGCTGTACCTGGTGCGCAGATGCACCGTCTGGTTTTATGCAGATCGGCTGATGTGCACCGAATGCATGCGAAGTGATCGGCAGCACTAATCCCGGACCGCCGGTAGCGCTTCGTCACTGCCCTGTGGGAGGGGCTTCAGCCCCGACGCGCTGTGCTGGAGTTGCTAGGGAGAGCATCCCGAAGTGTGTAGAAGACCGTAGAAAACACGCGCCCCTCTATGTCGCCGCTGAGGCCTGCGCTGCAGAACGGGCTCAATCCCAATGCCTTTAGTTCGTCGCGTCGGGACTGAAGTCCCTCCCACAATGGGGTGCATACCACCATGGCGGTGCATCTACTGCGTCAACACAGGAGATGCACCATCTGGCGTCAGGCAGGTCGGCCGATCTGCAAGAGGGCCGGCGCTCAGCCCGGCAGCGCCAGGTCGTCGATCATCGCGCGCAGGAAGCGCGCCGCTTCGCCGCCGGTGCAGGCGCGATGGTCGAAGCTCAGCGACAGCGGCAGGATCTTGTGCGTTTCCACGCCGCCCATCACCGGCACCAGTTGATGGCGCGCACGGCCGGCGGCGACGATGGCCACGCACGGCGGCACCACGATCGGGGTGGCGTAGCGGCCGGCGAACATGCCGAAGTTGGACAGCGAGATCGTGTAGCCGCTCAGCTCCGAGGCCGGAATGCTGCGCGCCTCCACCTGCTGGCGCAGGCGGTTGATGCCTTCGCGCACGCCGCGCGCATCGAGCATGTCGGCATTGCGCAGGGCCGGCACGAACAGGCCGTCGTCGGTGTCCACGGCGATGCCGATGTCCACGTGCGCGTGCAGGGTGCGGGTCAGCGCCTCGCCGTCGAACCAGGCGTTGAGCGCCGGCACCGCCTGGCAGGCGGCGACGATCGCGCGCACCAGGCGCCCGGTGGTGTCGTTGCCCGGCGTCCATGCGTGCAGGTCGGCATCGTCGTTGAGCGTGGTCAGCACCACCTGGCGCTGCGCCTCGGCCATCACCCGCGCCATGTTGCGGCGCACGCCCTTCAGCGGCTCGGGCTGCCCCTGCACGGCCACGCCCGGCGGCTGCGTGCGCATCGGCTTGCCGGCGGCGGAGAGCAGGGTGCGCGCGGGTGCGGCCTGGGATGTGCGGGCCGGCGCAGGAGCGGCTTCAGCCGCGACGGCAGGGCTCCGTGCAGTCGCGGCCGAAGCCGTTCCTGCAGCGGCGCCGGTTTTCGCCGAACCATCGGCCGCGGCCTGCTTGACGTCGGCCAGGGTGACTGCGCCGTCGGCGCCGCTGGCACGCACGCGGCCCAGGTCCACGCCGAGCTTCTTGGCCAAGGCGCGTACCGCCGGCATCGCGCGTACGCCGCCGACCGACACTGCCTGCTCGCTGTGCACGGTGTTGGAGCTCTGCATCGCGCCGACCACGGTGCCGGCATCGTCGCGCTCGCCCGCGACCTGCGCGTTATCGGCGTCGTGCGGTTCGCCGCCGTCGTCGGAGGCGACCACGCGGTCATCGGCCGCAGCGGTGTCCGCGCCGGCACCCTTGCCGGACGCGGCTGGTGCCGCGCCGCCATGGTGATGGCCGGTGTCCTGGCCTTCGGCGCGCTGCGGCAGGTTCGGGTCGGGCGCGAACTGCGCCAGCATGCTGCCGGTGACGACGATGTCGCCCGGCGCGCCGGCCAGCTTCAGCACCTTGCCGGAGACCGGCGACGGCACTTCGACCACCGCCTTGGCGGTTTCCATCGACACCAGCGGCTCGTCCAGCCGGATGGTGTCGCCTTCCTTGACGAACCACTCGACGATGGTCGCGTCGGGCAGGCCTTCGCCCAGGTCGGGCAGATTGAAATTCTTGGTTTGGCTCATGTGGTCTCTTCCAGCAGTTCCAGGTCGCGTGCCGGCAGCCAGCCCTGCGTGCCGTCGGCGCGCTCGGCCCACCACCAGTCGCCGTATTCGTGATGCAGGACGACGGTGTCGCCCTGCGCGGCATCGAGTTCGCGCGCATCGTAGTCGCGCATCGCCACGGCATGGCCGTCGCCGGTCGGCTGCAGCCAGGCCAGCGGCGCCCAGCCGGCGCTGCCGGCGGTGCCGGTGATCCAGACGAACGCCGGCCACTCTTCGTCGCGCACGCCCAGCGCGACCCGCTCGCCGGCGGCGATGCGGATCGGATGCGGATAGGCGGCGCGGTAATCGCTGATCAGACGTGCCTGCATATCAACCCGCGGCCATCGCCCGCTTGGCCGCCGCGACGATCTTGTCGGTGCTCGGCAGGTACTTCATTTCCAGCCTGAACAGCGGGATGTGGGTGTCGTAGCCGGTCACGCGCTGCACTGGCGCGACCAGGTCGTACATCGACTGCTCGGCCAGGCGCGCGGCGATCTCGGCGCCGAAGCCGGCGCTGCGCGGCGCTTCCTGCACGATCACGCAGCGGCCGGTGCGCGCCACCGACTCGGCGATGGTGTCGAAGTCCAGCGGGCGTAGCGTGGCCACGTCGATCACTTCGGCGCTGATGCCGTCGGCGGCGAGGCGGTCGGCGGCCTCCAGCGCTTCCTTGACCTGCGCGCCCCAGGCGACCAGGGTCACGTCGGTGCCGTCGCGTAGCACGAAGCACACGTCCAGCGGCAACGCCTCGCCATCGTCGGCGACCACTTCCTTGTACTGCCGGTAGATGCGTTTGGGTTCCATGTAGATCACCGGATCCGGCTCGCGGATCGCCGCCAGCAGCAGGCCGTAGGCGCGCTGCGGCGAGGACGGCAGCACCACGCGCAGGCCCGGCACGTTGGTGAAGATGGATTCGTTGGCTTCGCTGTGGTGCTCCGGCGCGCGGATGCCGCCGCCCCACGGCACGCGCAGCACCATCGGGCAGTGCAGGCGGCCACGCGTACGGGTACGCAGGCGCGCGGCGTGGCAGATCAGGTGATCGACCATCGGGTACACGAAGCCGTCGAACTGCGCTTCGGCCACCGGCTTCATGCCCTGCGCGGCGAGGCCGACGCTGAGCCCGGCGATGGTGGTCTCGTCCAGCGGGGTGTCGAGCACGCGCTGCGCGCCGAAGCGCTGCTGCAGGCCGGCGGTGGCGCGGAACACGCCGCCGTTGACGCCCACGTCCTCGCCCAGCACCAGCACCGAGGGGTCGTGCTGCAGTTCCCAGGCCAGCGCCTGGGTCACCGCTTCGATCAGGGTAATGGGCGTGCTGGTCATCGGGCTGTCTCCGCGCGCGGTGGCGGCGCTGTGGGCGGTGCCGGCCGCAGACGCGGCCGCGTGGTCGGCGAGGCGGGGGCTCAACTCATCCATGGCGCTGCTCCAGGGCGATGGCCTCGGCGCGCTGCGCGAGCAGGTCCGGCGGCGGGTCGGCGTACAGGTAGTCGAACATGGCTTCCACCGGCTGCACCGGGGTTTCCAGGTAGGCGTTGAGTTCGATGTCGGCCAGACGCGCGCATTCCTGCTTCCACGCCGCTTCCTCTTCTTCGCTCCACAGGCCCTGCGCGCTCAGCCAGGTGCGCAGGCGCAGCAGCGGCTCGCGTTCCCAGGCCTGCTTGACCTCGGCGTCGTCGCGGTAGCGACGCGCGTCGTCGGCGGTGGTGTGGTCGGACAGGCGGTAGGTCATGAACTCGATCACCGTGCCGCCCTGGCCGGCCAGCGCGCGCTCGCGCGCCTGGCGCATCGCTTCGAGCACGGCGATCAGGTCGTTGCCGTCCACCTGCAGGCAGTGCAGGCCGCCGGCCAGGCCCTTCTGCGCCAGGGTCTGCGCGCCGGTCTGCGCGTTGCGCGGCACCGAGATCGCCCAGCCGTTGTTGATCACGCACAGGATCAGCGGCAGCTGGTACGCGCCGGCGGAGTTGAGCGCGGCGTAGAAGTCGGTCTTGGACGAGCCGCCGTCGCCGCAGGTGGCCACCGCCACCTGGGGTTCGCCGCGCAGCTTGAACGCCAGCGCGGCGCCGGCGGCGTGCAGGCACTGGGTGGAGATCGGCACGCAGATCGGGAAGTCGCGGGCGGCGTCGGAATCGCGCTGGAAGTCGCTGCCGCGCTCGTCGCCGCCCCAGTACAGCAGGATCTCGCGCGGGCGCACGCCGCGCATGAACATGGCGCCGTACTCGCGGTAGCTGGGCGCCAGCACGTCGCCGCGGCGCATCGACGCGCCGATGCCGATGTGGGTGGCCTCGTGGCCCAGGCAGGAGGCGTAGGTGCCCAGCTTACCGGTGCGCTGCAGGGCCACCGCCTTGCTGTCGAAGGTGCGCACGTAGAGCATCTGCTTGAACAGCGCCAGCAGCGTCTGCGGGTTGGCCGAGTCGGCCGGAAGCGCGTCGCGGACCGGCTGGCCGCCCGCGTCGAGGTACTGCAGGAACTCAATTTCGAACTGGGCGGCGATGCTCATGGCGATGGCGCTCTCGACAACAAGTTTCAAATGATATGAGTCGGCATGTTAAGGAAGCCGTGCACAAAAGCCGTCGTGCACCGCAGCACGCGGCGATGCCGTATCGCACAAGAAAAGCGTGGTCGCGCCGCGTTGCCGATTGATGGCGTTGGGTATCGCCGATGTTGCACTGCGATGCATGCCGTTCATGTGCGCGTGGGTGTCCACCGGTGGCGGTGGTACATGCCAGCGGTGCGGTGCGCGCGCTGGAGGCGAGGGTGTCGGACAAGGACAGAAGGCGCACACGTGCAGCAACAGCGCAAGGGCATCGCGCATCGCCCGCTACGCACCCTCAAGCCGCATGGACGTCGCCTCGTAACAGCGGCTTCAGCCGCGACGGGCGTTACCGGGAATACTCCATCGCGGCTGACGCCGCTCCTGCGCGATAGCGCTTTCGGCAGCGCGTGATCGGCGCCGGGTGGCGTTGCCCCAAGCAAAAAGGGCGTGGCCTTGCGGCCACGCCCTTTCGTCTGCATCGCTTGCCGCGATCAGCGGCCGAACAGGCGCAGCCCCTCCACGCGGGTGCTCAAGCGCGCGCTGTTGTCGCTCGGGTCGGCATCGGCCGAGGTCGAGCCGGCGCTGGCGCCGATCACGATCTGGCGGTCGGCCGGCAGCGGCCGTGTCGCCAGGCTCAGGCGGAACGCGGCGCTGGCGCCCGGCGCCAAGTCGGCGCCGCTGCGGCACTGGAAGCGCGCGCTGCGCAGGCCGTGGTTCTGCCGCACGCACTGCCAGCCGCGCGGCGGCACCAGCGCGGTGAGCGCCGACAGGGTGCTGCCGTCGATCTCCAGGCTGGCGCCCTGCACCGGCGCATTGCCGTGGTTGCGCACGTCGATGCGGTAGTCGGCGAAGAAGGCGAAGAACGGCAGGGTGGCCGGGCCGTCGATCGACACCGCCAGGTCGCCGGCCGGACGCGCCTGCACCGCCACGGTGGCGCCGCCACCGTTGTCGCCGGGGTTGGGGTCCTCGGTCTGCGAGGTCACCGACGCGGCCAGGCTCAGGCTGCGCCCGACCAGGGCGGTGCCGGCCGGCACCGCCACCTCGAAGCGCGGCGTGGTGCCGGCGGCGAACTGCGCGGTGCTGCAGGTGACCACGGTCTGCGCAGCCACCTCCGGCGCGGCGCAGTCCCAGCCCGGGGCGGCGGTCATGCTCGGGGCCACCGCCGCGTCCAGGGCGAAGGCGACTGCCGCCGCACGCGCCGCGTCCGGACCGGCGTTGGCCAGTTCCACGCTGTAGCGGATGGTGTCGCCGGCATAGACCGACGCGTTGGCGGCGCTCACGCGTAGGCTCAGGTCGGCGCGCTCCAGCGGCTTGAGCTTGATCAGCACCACCGCCGGGTCGTGGTCGGACAGCCGCGCCGGCGAGTTGGCGTCGTTGCGGGCCACGGCCGGGAAGTCGGCGTTGAGCCGCGCATGGGCTTCGCTGAGACCGGCGATCTGCGCCGAGCGCATCAGCGCGCGGTTGGCCAGGATGTGGTCCAGCGATTGCACGTTGCCGTCGTAGGCGTAGGAGTAGCTCTGGTCCGGCGTCGACAGCAGGGTGAGGTTGTACAGCGCCGGATCGACCAGGGTGGCGCCGTCGCCGCCGACCACGGTCTGCGCATCGGGCGCCGGCAGGCCGGTGATGGTGCCCATCGCATCGACGTAGCCGTCGTTGAACTCGAAAGCGTTGAAGTCGCCCATCACCAGCAGCTGCTCGGTCGGATCGGCGGCCTGGCGCGCCTGCAGCAGGTTCGCCAGGAACACCGCCTGCGCCTGGCGCTTGGCGCGGATGCGCTGGCCGCTGGCGTCGTCGGTCTCGGCGCCGTTGAGCGAACGCTGGTGCACCTCGACCACGGTCAGCGGCAGCGCGCGGCCGTCGGCGAAATGCACCACCGCCTTCAGCAGCAGCGGCGGACGGTCGTTGAGCAGGCTGACGGTGCCGCTGGGCTCGGTCCAGGTGGCGGCCTTGCCTTCCTGGCTCACCGAGACCACCTCGACGCGGGCGATGCCGGCACCGATCTGCGCGGTCTTGACCAGGAAGCCGACGTCGATGCCGCCCACGTCGTTGCCTTCCTGCAGGTAGGCCACGTACTGCGGATCGGGCTGGCCGGCGGCCACCGCGTCGCGGTTGACGCGGTCGGCCAGGGTCTGCAGCACGCTCAGGTTCTCGATCTCCACCGTGCCGAGGATGTCGGGGGTGTTGAGGTAGTTGCGGATCGCCAGCGAGGCCTTGTTGAGCCGCGCCTGGTAGGCGGCCGCGGTCAGTACCGGTTCGCCGATCGCCGGATCGTTCTGGTCGTCGAAGAAGCGCTCCATGTTGTAGGTGGCGATGTTGACGTCGTCGGCCTGCGGCGCGGGGGCCGGCTTGGGCTGGTCGGCGCCGTCGCACTGCACGGTGGGCGCGGTTTCCGGGTAGATGGTGTAGCGGCGGAAGCTGTAGTCCAGCGGGCCGCTGACGCCGAGCACGGTGCAGCCGGCGGCCACGTCGATGCGCTGGCCGCCGAGGCCGGCGCTGCCGACCGCGATCACCTGCGGGCTGGTGTTCCAGCGCGGCACGTCGGCCGGCGAGCCGGCCGGCAGCGCGTCGGGCTGCTGCACGCCGGCGGTGCGCCAGGCGCGCGGCAGGCCGGTGACCACGGCATGGAACACGCCATTGCTGGTGGCGCTGGCGTTGGTCTCGTTGACGTTGCCCAGGGTCGGCGTGTTGACGGTCAGGCTGGGCACGGTGACGCGCATGCCCTCCAGACGCTCGAGCTGGTCGTAGGCGCCATTCGGGTCCGGGAAGCGGGTGGTCAGCTCGACCGCGGCCGGCAGCGGATTGCCGGTGGACTGCAGCAGCACCGTCGGCGAGGTCAGTTCGGTCAGCGGCGGCTGGCTGGGGTCGGTGCTGGGCACGTATTCGACCACCGTGGCCTGCACCCGCACCGAATTGCCCACCGCGGCCTCGGCCGGCGGCGCACTGCCGGTGTAGACGTAGATGCCCTCGGAGGTGAGCGGGTCGGCGTCGGCCTGGGCGTCGGGCGTCTGCAGGAAGAAGCCGGCGCTGCGCCGCGCGGTGACGATGCCGCTGGTGGCGACCACCTGGCCGACCAGCGGCGAGCGAGCGCCGCTGCCCTGGATGCTGTGGATCGGCACCAGGTTGAAGTCGTCGTTGAGGATCACTCCGCTGGCGGTCAGCGTGGACGGCAGCGCACCGCTGACGCCGGTGATGTCGAGGTAGAAGGTCTCGTCGGGTTCGTTGCTGGTGTCGCCGTTGACCAGCACGCGCACCTCGGCGCTGCTTTCGCCGGCCGGGATGGTCACCTGGGTCGCGGCCAGTGCGTGGTAGTCGCTGCCGGCAGTGGCGGTGCCGTCGCGGGTGGCGACGGTGAAGCTCACGCCGGCGCTGCCGGCCGGCTGGCTCAGCGTCACCGTGAACACGAATGCGCTGCTGCCGCTGTCGCCTTCGGCGCGGCTGACGTTGGCCACGCTGGCCACCGGCTGGTTGCCGCCCCCGCACAGGCTGACCGGCGCGGCGCTGTTGCGCGGGGTCGGCGCGCCGGTGGCGAAGTCGGCGTTGTTGTTGTCGCTGTCGGTGCAGCCGCCGTTGCCGCGCAGCACCGCCAGGGTGTTGCTGGGCGCGGCGGTCGGGGCGCTGCCCTCGGCGCAGCTGGCGCTGCTGCCGTAGCCGACGAAGTCGGCGTTGCCGGCCGGGCAGGCGCCGCTCAGCGCGGCGCTGCTCTTGCTCAGCGCGATCTTGCCGGCGCTGCCGCTCATGGCGATGGTACCGGTGGCGTCGGGCGTGGGCAGCGCGGTGCTGCCGCCGCTGCCGTCGGCCTGCTTGACCAGGTAGTAGCCGCCCGGCGCGATGCTGCCGCTGAGCGTGGTGACCTGCCAGCTGCTGCCGGCGGCCGAGGCGTACTGCACCGACCAGCCGGCCAGGCTCACCGCCTCGCTGCCGTTGTTGTGCAATTCGACGAAATCGCTTTTGTAGGTGGCGCCGCTGTTGCCGCCACCGCCATAGACCTGGCTGATGACCACCTGGGCCTGGGCGTACCCGGCACCACCCAGCGCGCACGACAGCACTGCAGCTCGAAGCAGCATGGTTCGCATGAACAAGATCTCCCCAATCCTTGAAGACGTGGACGAAGAGTGGCGAACGAAACGTAGCGAGCAGTCGCCAGGTGGGTGCGGACGGCGCGGAGGAACCGCAGTGTACGAGTGGTACATGAGGATTCCGAGCACCGTCCGCGCCCGCCTGGTGGCTGCGCAGTAGTTTCGTTAGCCGCTCTTACGCAGATGAACCGACGGCACCCCCCAGGCGCCGCCGACGATTGTGCCGGAGTTTGTCAGCCGGTGCTGACGAATGTGTGACATTCGTCGCTGCGGTACCCTTGCCGGCCCGGAACGCCCACGCCGCCCATGCCCGTCGAACAGAACCAGCGCCCGCTCGAAGCCGGCATCCACACCGACCTGGAAGGCCGCCTGACCTACGGCGGCTACCTGCGCCTGGACCGGCTGCTGTCGGCGCAGCAGCCGCTGTCCAACCCGCCGCACCACGACGAACTGCTGTTCATCGTCCAGCACCAGACCTCCGAGCTGTGGCTGAAGCTGCTGGCGCATGAGCTGGGCGCGGCGATCGCGCACCTGCAGCGCGACCAGGTGTGGCAGTGCCGCAAGGTGCTGGCGCGCAGCAAGCAGGTGCTGCGCCTGCTGACCGAGCAGTGGTCGGTGCTGGAGACCCTGACCCCGTCCGAGTACATGGGCTTCCGCGACGTGCTGGGTCCGTCCTCCGGCTTCCAGTCGCTGCAGTACCGCACCATCGAATTCATGCTCGGCAACAAGAACGCGCAGATGCTGCCGGTGTTCGACCACGACCCGCAGGGCCAGGCGGCGCTGCAGGCGGTGCTGGAGGCGCCCAGCCTGTACGAGGAATTCCTGCGCTACCTGGCCCGCTTCGGCCACGCGGTGCCGGCGCCGTATCACGCCCGCGACTGGCGCCAGCCGCACGTCAGCGACCCGCTGCTGCGCCCGGTGTTCGAGCGCATCTACGAGAACACCGACCGCTACTGGCGCGAGTACGCGCTGTGCGAGGACCTGGTGGACCTGGAGACCCAGTTCCAGCTGTGGCGCTTTCGCCACATGCGCACGGTGATGCGGGTGATCGGCTTCAAGCGTGGCACCGGCGGCTCCAGCGGCGTCGGCTTCCTGCAGCAGGCGCTGGCGCTGACCTTCTTTCCGGAGTTGTTCGAGGTGCGGACGTCGGTGGGGCTGGAAAGCCGGGACCCGGGACTCGCGACCCGGGACCCGGATGGGGCGTCGCAAGCGCCGTAGTGGAGCGCGCTGGCAGGCGCCGCTCGGCCTTGCTGCGCTGCGTCGTGGTCGGAGGCGTTGGTCTTTCCGTGGGGCGTTCCGCGTGGACCCGGGCGTAGCGCATGCGCACATCGCCTTCTCGCCCGGAATCCCTGGCCTTCGAGGGCCCGCCTTTCCGGGTCCCGGGCTCCGGGTCCCGAGTCCCGGCCCGTCCGCGCATTTGACGCCACGCCGTCGCTCGGTGATCCTCGCCCGTTGCCCGGCCTGGCCGGCCGCACCGCCCCAGCCCATCCTGAATACGCAAGGGAACACTGCATGAGCGTTGACGTCGTCGCGTCGAACCACCCCGCCTCACCGCAACCGCCGTCAGCGCAACCGCCCGAATTCAAGACCCTGCTGGGGCATCCGCGCCCCCTGTGGATGCTGTTCATGACCGAATTCTGGGAACGCTTCGCGTTCTACGGCATTCGCTGGGCGCTGGTGCTGTACATCGTGGCGCAGTTCTACGACGGGCAGGGCGCCGGCCAGGCGCCGGCCAGCGCCACGTACGGGGCCTACCTGGCGTTGGTGTACGCGGCGGCGATCTTCGGCGGCTACATCGCCGATCGGGTGCTCGGGTACCAGCGCTCGATCCTGGTCGGTGCGGCGGTGATGGCGACCGGTCTTTTCATGATCGCCATCCCCAACCAGCAGGTGTTCGAGCTGGGGCTCTCCACGATCATCGTCGGCAATGGCCTGTTCAAGCCGAACATCTCGACCATGGTCGGCAAGCTCTACAGCGTGGCCGATCCGCGTCGGGACAGCGGCTTCACCATCTTCTACATGGGCATCAACATCGGCGCCATGGTCTCGCCGGTGCTGACCCAGATGCTGGCCGAGAAAGTGTTCGGCACCGTCGCGATGCCGTCGTACAAGATGGTGTTCATCGCCTCCGGCGTCGGCATGCTGATCAGCCTGCTGTGGTTCCTGGTCGGTCGCGCCCAGCTCAAGGGGATCGGCGCGGCCGAGCCCGGCACCGGCGGCCGTGTCGTCGCGGTGCTGCTGGGGTGCGTGCTGGCGGTCCCGGTCATCTATTTCGTGCTCGGCGGCGGGCTGGCCCGGTACGTGGCCGATGCGCTGATGGCGCTCGGCTGGCTGAAGCCGGTGTATGTGCAGGGCGCGCTCGACTACGAGAAGACGCTTGCCGCCGCGACCGTGCTGGCCTGGATCCTCGGCGCGATTTTCGTCGGGTTGTCGGTGATGCTGCTGGTCGAAGGCATCCGCAACGGCAAGGTCGCGCGCGACAAGGTGATCGCGATGCTGATCATCTTCGCCTTCAACGTGCTGTTCTGGATGTTCTTCGAGCAGGCCGGCAGTTCCTTCACCTTCCTCGCCGACGAGATCGTCAACCGCCAGTTCGGCGACTGGACCTTCCCGACCGCGTGGTTCCAGTCGGTCAATTCGCTGGCGATCATCACCCTGGCGCCGGTCATCGCCTGGATCTGGGTCAAGGCCGGCCGCTTCAACCCGTCGATCTCGCGCAAGTTCGCGCTCGGCCTGGCGTTCAACGGCCTGGCCTTCCTGCTGCTGATGTTCGCGCTGTCGAGCCTGGTCAACGACGCCGGCAAGATCCCGTTCTGGACGCTGTTCATGGTCTACGTCATCCAGTCGGTGGGCGAGCTGTGCCTGTCGCCGATCGGGCTGTCGATGGTCACCAAGCTGGCACCGCTGCGGCTGGTCGGCTTCGGCATGGGCGGCTGGTTCCTGTCCACCGGCATCGGCAACAACCTGTCCGGCATCTTCGCCAGCCATGTCAGCGGCGAAGGCGGCATGACCGTGGCGTCCGCGCTGGGCGGGTATACCTTCGGCTTCTGGGCGTTGCTGGGCGCCGGCGTGGTGCTGTTCCTGATCGCGCCGCTGATCAGCAAGCTGATGCACGGTGTGAAGTAAGGTGAGGACCAAGCAATGGCGATGAACAAGACGATCTGCGCTGCCCTGGCGGCGATCCTGGCCCTGGGCGGCTGCAGCCAGACGCCGCCGCCCGACGACCAGGCGCCGGCCAAGCCGCTGGACACCTCGGTGCAGAAGCCGCCGGTGGCCGATCCCAACCAGCCGGTGGCCTCGGGCAATACCCCGGCCGCCGCCGACATCGCCGCGGCCAAGGCGCTGGGCGCGCAGTTCGATCCGCAGCGCAACCCGGGCGACGACCTGGAGACCGCCATGGTCGAGGCCAAGCGCGGCGGCAAGCGCATCCTGCTCGACGTGGGCAACGAGGCGTGCGACTGGTGCCACACCCTGGACACCTTCATCGAGGGCGATGCGGAGCTGCGCAGCTTCCGCGACGCCAACTTCGTCTGGGTCAAGGTCAACGTCAGCGACGCCAACAAGAACGAGGCGTTCATGGCGCAGTACCCGAAGATCGTCGACTTCCCGCACCTGCTGGTGCTCGACGCCGACGGCAAGCTGCTGCACTCGCAGGTGCTCGCCGACCTGCAGAAGGGCAAGGACTACGATCGCAGGAAGTTCTCGGACTTCCTCAAGGAATGGGCGCCGCCGAAGGCCTGAGCGGTCGCGAAGCGCAGTTCTCGTAGGAGCGGGTCTTGTCCCCTTTTGTGGGATCAGCCGCGACCGGGCTTCCAAGGAATGCCCGGTCGCGGATGAAGCCGCTCCTGCGGTGTTCGAGGCCCCGGTGTCACGGGCCCCGGCGCCTCAGCGCCCGGTCATGCTCGGCAGGCCCTCGGCCGCCAGGCGGTCGATCAGCCGGTTCAGCAGGCGCTGCTCGTCCTCGCTGAAGGGCGCCAGCAGGCGCCGCTCGCATTCCAGCACCATCGGCGCCACCACCTGGTACACCTCCACCCCGGCCGCGGTCAGGTGCAGCACCGAGCGGCGGCGGTCGTCGCCGTGGGTCTCGCGCTGGATGAAGCCACGCTCCAGCTGCCGCGCCACCGCCCGGCTCACCGCCACCTTGTCCATTGCGGTGCGCTCGGAGACCTCGCCGGCCGACAGCCCCGGATACAGCGCCAGCACCGCCATCACCCGCCACTCGGTCACCGCCATGCCGTAGCGCTCGCCGTAGACGCGGGCGATGTTGCTGCTGATGCGGTTGGACAGCACGCTGATCCGGTACGGCAGGAACCGTTCCAGATCCAGGGAGGGCGAGTCGGGCGTGGGAGCGGGCGTGGCGATCGTCATGCTGCATTGCACCTTGCTGGTGGTTTCACTTGTAACTATAACGGAGGATACTACGGTCCATTCTCGCGAGTCTGGCGCCCGTCCGCATCCGAAATTTCGGCCCGGCCGCCGCGACTCCCCCCTCCAGGAGACGCGTCATGAATGCACAAGCGCAGCATCCGTCGCAGCCGACCAACCTCGGCATGCAGGTCACCACCTTCGAGAACCCGATGGGCATCGACGGTTTCGAGTTCGTGGAATTCGCCGCGCCGGCCGGGCAGGGCGAACAGTTGCACGCGTACTTCCGCAGCATGGGCTTCACCGCGGTGCTGCGCCATCGCCAGCGCGCGATCACCGTGTACCGCCAGGGCGGGGTCAACTTCCTGGTCAACGAGGAACCGGATTCCTTCGCCGCCGATTTCGCGGCCGCACATGGTCCCTGCGCCTGCGGCTTCGCGATCCGCTTCCGGCACCCGGCCGACGACGTGTTCGCCAAGGTGCTGGAGAACGGCGGCGAAGCGATCGCCGACAAGGCCGACACCCGCGCGGTGCCGGCACCGGTGGTCAAGGGCATCGGCGACTGCATGCTGTACCTGGTCGACCAGTACGGCGAGAAGGGCTCGGTGTACACCGAGTTCGAGCCGGTGCCCGGTGCCGAGCAGCATCCGGCCGGTTTCGGCCTGACCTTCATCGACCACCTGACCCACAACCTGTACTTCGGCAACATGCAGCGCTGGTCGGACTACTACGAGCGCCTGTTCAACTTCCGCGAGATCCGCTACTTCGACATCAAGGGCGCCAAGACCGGGCTGGTGTCCAAGGCGATGACCGCGCCGGACGGCGTGGTGCGCATCCCGCTCAACGAATCGTCCGATCCGAAGAGCCAGATCAACGAGTACCTGGACGCCTACCGCGGCGAAGGCATCCAGCACATTGCCTGCTTCACCGACGACATCTACGAAACGGTCGAGCGCATGCGCGCGGCCGGTGTCGAGTTCCTGGACACGCCGGACACCTATTTCGAAGTGATCGACCAGCGCATCCCCAATCACGGCGAGGACGTGGCGCGGCTGGCGCGCAACAAGATCCTGATCGACGCCGACCTGGAGACCAAGCAGCGCAAGCTGCTGCAGATCTTCACCCAGAACTGCATCGGCCCGATCTTCTTCGAGATCATCCAGCGCAAGGGCAACGAGGGCTTCGGCGAAGGCAACTTCCAGGCGCTGTTCGAGAGCATCGAGCGCGACCAGATGAAGCGTGGCGTGCTCTGAGGGCAGATGCTGACAGCGCAGCGCGGAGAGTCCGGACAGCGGCATTAGCCCCTCTCCCATCGGCGACCGAAGGAAGTCCCTGTGGGAGAGAGGGGTTGGGGTGAGGGTACGGTGGGGGCATGGAACTCAGGCCGCCATTGCCCACAACCACATTGAGAAACGCCCGCGGTTTGCGCCGTGACATGACCGATGCGGAAAGAAAACTCTGGCGACACCTGCGAAACGGAGGCCTGCTTGGGCTGAAGTTCCGCAGGCAGCACCCAATGCCGCCGTACGTGGTCGATTTCTATTGCGAGGCCTTGAAGCTTGTCGTTGAACTGGATGGCTCGCAACATTCGGAAGCGGCCGACGCCGAGCGAACTCGTTACCTGCAGTCGCAAGGAATGCGCGTACTGCGTTTCTGGAACAACGATGTGATGCTGCAAGCTGATGCGGTCCTGGAGACGATTCTGTACTTCGTCGGTGCCCGTACCCTCACCCCAACCCCTCTCCCGGCGGGAGAGGGGCTTCAAGCAGAAGAGCCTTCGTCATGAACATCCAACCCAACGGCTACATGTCCGGCTTCGGCAACGAATTCGCCACCGAGGCGGTGACCGGCGCGTTGCCGGTCGGGCAGAACTCGCCGCAGCGCGTGGCCCACGGCCTGTACGCAGAGCAGTTGTCGGGCACCGCGTTCACCGCGCCGCGCGGCGCCAACCGGCGCAGCTGGCTGTATCGCATCCGCCCGGCGGTGATGCACGGCGGCTTCGTCGCCTACGACCGTGCCGGCGCGTTCCACAACGACTTCCAGCGTGGCCCGGTGCCGCCGGACCAGTTGCGCTGGAGCCCGTTGCCGCTGCCGGAGACGCCGGTGGACTTCGTCGATGGCCTGTACACGATGGCCGGCAACGGTTCGGCCGAAGCGCAGCATGGCGTGGCGGTGCACCTGTATGCGGCCAACGCGTCGATGCAGGGCCGGTTCTTCTACAACGCCGATGCGGAACTGCTGTTGGTCCCGCAGCTCGGGCAACTGCGCCTGTGCACCGAACTGGGCACGCTGGAAGTGGCGCCGCAGGAAATCGCGGTGATCCCACGCGGCGTGCGCTTCCGCGTGGAACTGCCCGACGGCCCCGCGCGCGGCTACGTGTGCGAGAACTTCGGCGGCCTGCTGCGGCTGCCGGACCTGGGGCCGATCGGCGCCAACGGCCTGGCCAACCCACGCGATTTCCTCACGCCGGTCGCCGCCTACGAGGAAGACGAGGGCGACTTCGCACTGATCGCCAAGTTCCAGGGCCATCTGTGGCGCGCGCCGATCGGGCATTCGCCGCTGGACGTGGTCGCCTGGCACGGCAACTACGCCCCGTACAAATACGACCTGCGCCGCTTCAACACCATCGGCTCGATCAGTTTCGACCATCCCGATCCCAGCATCTTCACCGTGCTGACCGCGCCCAGCGATACGCCCGGCACCGCCAACATGGATTTCGCGATCTTCCCGCCGCGCTGGCTGGTCGCGCAGCACACCTTCCGGCCGCCGTGGTTCCACCGCAACGTGGCCAGCGAGTTCATGGGCCTGGTGCACGGCGTCTACGATGCCAAGGCCGACGGCTTCGCCCCGGGCGGCGCGTCGCTGCACAACTGCATGAGCGGGCATGGCCCGGATGCGGCCACCTTCGACAAGGCCTCGCAGGCCGACCTGTCGCGGCCGGACGTCATCGCCGACACCATGGCCTTCATGTTCGAGACCCGTGCGGTGCTGCGCCCGACCGCACAGGCGCTGGACGCCGCGCATCGCCAGCGCGACTACCAGCAGTGCTGGCAGGGCCTGCGCCGGCACTTCCGCGCGCCCTGAGCGGGCGCCGGCGCGGCCGCGCCGCTCAGGCTGGTGTCGGGGCTGCCGCTGCCACGCACGGCGGCGCTGCCCGTCAGGCGGCCTCCGCCGCGGCCGTCAGCGCGCCGTGCAGCGATGCCGGCAGGATCTCCAACACGCGCTCGCGGATGCGCTGCGCGTAGCGCTCGGAGGTCATCTCCGGCATGGCGCGCAGCGCCAGCGCGATCGCGCGCAGGGTGTCCTGCTCCTCGCGCGCGGCGCGCAACTGCAGCTGCAGGGCAGGCGAGGCCGGATGCCGCTGCAGTTGCAGCAGGTCCAGCAGATACATGCGTGCATTGAGCAGGGCGCGACGCGGGTCGGCCGGTGGTGGTGGCGCGCTCGCGGCCACCGTTGCGGCGGCGACGCCGCGCCCATCGTCCAGGTAGCCCTGCTCCAGCAGCCCCTGCACGATCGCATCGGCGCCGCGGCCGCCCAGCGTGGCCAGTTCCTCGACGCTGCGCTGGCCGTCGGCCAGGATCAGCACGCGTCGCTGGCGCATGTCCAGCGGCGCATCGTGCGATTGCAGTGCCGCAAGGGCGAGGGCGGTCTTGCGCGGGTGCATGGCGGCGGGGTCGGTAGGCGCGCAGCGTGGCGCAGTGCGGTGAAATGCCGATGACAGGGGCGATGCGTCGGCGTGTCGGTGCCTGCAGCCGTCTTGTCATCTGCGTGATCGAACGCCCGGTTCAGGGCGCTGTGCCGAGCCGCGGCTGCGCGCTGCGTGTCGTCGCCGCAGCGCCGTGCAGCGCAAGCGCATGCACGCTAGCCTATGCGCTGGTCCAGCGAGGAAGTGCGATGAAGCCGATTCAACCAGGCGTGGCGGTGTTGCTGCTCGCGCTCGCCGCCTGCGACCGGCAGCCGCCCGCGCCGCCGGCCGCGCCTCCCGCACCCTCTGAGCCGGCGCAGGCGCCGACCGCGGCACCCGTCACGGCCGACGACGGCGCCTTGCCGCCGCCGGACATCGACCAGCCCGATAGCGACGTGCCGCCGGCACAGGCGCCGGCCTCGGCGCTGCCGCCGGAACTGGCCGCGGACGACCGGCAACTGGCCCGCATCGATGGCTATGGCGACCTGCGCCTGGGCATGTCGGCGGCGCAGGCACGCGCCGCCTGGGGCGGCGAGCTCGACGGCCAGCCCAGCGCCGGCAGCAGCTGCTACGTGCTGCGTCCGCGCTGGGCCAAGGGCAACAACCGGTTCGGCCTGATGATCGAAGACGACAAGTTGGTGCGCTACGACGTGCGCACCCCCAAGGAGACCGCGCCCGGCGGCGGCAAGGTCGGCATGGACCTGGCGCAACTGCGCGCGCTGTACGCCGGTCGCGTGGAAGAGCAGCCGCATAAGTACGTCGAAGGCGCCAAGGTGCTGCGCGTGCGCGGCGAGTCCGGCCAGCCTGGCGTGCTGGTGTTCGAGACCGACGCAGCCAGCAAGGCCGTCGCCTGGCGCGTGGGCCTGCCGCCGCAGGTGGATTACGTGGAAGGGTGTGGCTGAGAAGCCGGGAATAGGGAATCGGGAGTGGGGAATGGGAAGAGCATGAGGGTCGAGTGACTGAGGCAACTGGTGCCGCTTTCGCCTCAGTGGCGCATGACCGCTCTTTGCTCCTCGCTTTTCCGATTCCCCATTCTCTATTCCCGATTCCCGGCCGTCAGGCCACCCGCAGCTGCCGCCGCTCGCGCCGGCGCGCGCGCCGGGCGTACCAGCGTTCGCGCAGGCAGGAGAAGATCACGTACAGCGCCGGGGTGCTGAGCAGGGTCAGGCTCTGCGAGATCAGCAGGCCGCCGATCATCGCGATGCCGAGCGGGCGGCGCAGCTCCGAGCCTTCGCCCAGGCCCACCGCCAGCGGTACCGCGGCCAGGATCGCCACCATCGTGGTCATCATGATCGGGCGGAAGCGCACGATGCAGGCTTCGCGCGCGGCCTCCAGCGGGGTCTTGCCGTGCTCGCGCTCGGCGACCAGGGCGAAGTCGATCATCATGATCGCGTTCTTCTTGACGATGCCGATCAGCAGCACCAGCGCGATCATCGAGATCACCGATAGCTCGGTGCCGGTGACCCACAGCGCCAGCAGGGCGCCCATGCCGGCGGCCGGCAGGGTGGAGAGGATGGTCACCGGGTGCACCAGGCTCTCGTAGAGCATGCCCAGCACGATGTAGACCACCACGATCGCGGCCAGCACCAGCACCAGCATCGAGTTCGGCTGCAGCTGCACGCCGAAGCCGCCGCCGTCGGCGATGCGGATATCGCCGGGCATGCGCAGCCCGGCCACGGTGGCGGCGATGATCGCATCGCCCTCGCCGGTGCTCACGCCTGGCGCCAGGTTGTAGCTCAGGTCCATGGTCGTGTACTGGTTCATGTGCGTGATCTGCGACGGCGCCAGCCCCGGCACCTGACGCGCCACCGCGGTCAGCGGGATCATCGTGCCGTTGCGGGTGGGCACGTAGATGCGGTTCAGCGCCGCCGGCGTGGCGGTCTGGTCCGGCAGCGCGTTGACCACCACGCTGTACTGGTTGAGGTCGGAGTAGATGGTGGAGATCTGGCGCTGGCCGAACGCGCCGTACAGCGCGCCGTCGATGGCGCCGATCGACACGCCCAGGCGCGCGGCCAGGGCGCGGTCGATGACGATGTTCTGGCGCAGGCCCGCGTTGTCCACGTCGGTGCCGACGTCGCGCAGCTTGGGGTTCTGCTTCAGGGCGGCCTGCAGCTTGGGCAGCCACTCCTGCAACTGCGCGTTGTCGTTGCCCTGCAGCGAGACGCGGTACTGCGCGCCCTGGCTGGTGCCGCCGCCACCGTCGCTGGGCAGGTCCTGGATCGCGCGCAGGCGCAGCTGCAGGTCGGGGTAGCGGTCGGCCTTGGCGCTGAGCCGCGCCAGCACCTGCGCGGTGGTATCGGTGCGGCCTTCGTCGCGGCGCTTGAGTTCGATGTTGAAGCTGGCGCTGGAGCCCTGGCGGCTGCTGCCCAGGCGCGCACCGACGATCTTCACCGCCGGGTCGGACATCAGCATGTCGGTGATGCGGCGCTGGCGGTTCACCATGTCGGCGAAGGACACGGTGGCGCTGGAGGTGGCGCGGCCCCAGATCAGGCCGGTGTCCTGCGCAGGGAACGAGCCCTTCTTGACCGCGCCGGCCAGGAACACCGTGGCCGCGATCAGCAGCAGCGGGGTCAGCGCCAGCAGCAGCGCGTGGCGCAGCGAGAAGTCCAGGGCCACGGTGTACAGGCGCAGCATGCGATCGTGCATGCGCTCCAGCCAGGCGCCGAAGCGGCCGGGTTGCTCCGGCTCGGCGTGCGCGGACAGGAAGCGGCTGCACAGCGCCGGGGTCAGCGTCAGCGAGACCACCGCCGAGACGCAGATCGCCGCGACCAGGGTGACGGTGAACTCGCGGAAGAACACCCCGATCATGCCGCTGGCGAACAGGATCGGAATGAACACCGCCACCAGCGAGGCGGTGATCGAGACGATGGTGAAGCCGATCTCGCGCGCGCCGGCCAGCGCCGCGTCCAGCCGCGACATGCCCTCGTCGAGGTGGCGCATGATGTTCTCGATGACCACGATCGCATCGTCGACGACGAAGCCGATCGCGATCACCAGCGCCAGCAGGCTCAGGTTGTTGAGGGTGAAGCCCATGACGTACATCGCCAGCGCCGCGCCGGCCAACGACAGCGGCACGGTGGCCGCGGCGATCAGCGTGGGCGCCAGCCGGCGCAGGAACAGCGCCATGGTCAGCACCACCATCGCCAGGCTGATCATCAGCGTGGCCTGCACCTCGTTGAGCGAGGCGCGGATGGTCGGGGTACGGTCGAAGTACGCCGTCATCTTCGTGCCCGGCTGCAGGTAGGTGCGCAGCATCGGGATCTCGGCCTTGACCCGGTCCACTGTCTCCACGATGTTGGCGCCGGCGCGGGTGAACACGTACATCACCACCGCCGGCTTGCCGCCGAACCAGGCCGCCTGGTAGGCGTCCTGCTGGCCGTCGTAGACGTTGGCGATGTCGCGCAGGCGCACCGCGCGGCCCTGTTGCTGGCTGATCACCACCTGGCCGAAGTCGGCGGCCTTGGCCACCGCGTCGTTGGCGACGATGGCCGTGGTGGTGGCGCCGTCGCTGAGGAAGCCGGTGGGCGAGGTGACGTTGGCCGCGCGCACCGCGTTGCGCAGATCGTCCGGGGTCAGGCCCATGGCGTTGAGCGCGCGCAGGTTCACGTCCACCCGCACCGCCGGCGTGGAGGCGCCGCCGATGTCCACCGAGGCCACGCCGGTGATCTGGCGCAGGCGCTGCGCCAGCAGCGAATCGGCGACGTTGTACAGCTCGTCGGCCGACTGCGTGTCCGAGGTCAGGGCGATGGCGATGACCGGGTCGTCGTTGGGATTGGCCTTCTGGTAGCGCGGCGTGGCCAGGCCGGAGGGCAGGTCGGCCTGCGCGGCGTTGATCGCGGTCTGCACGTCCTGCGCCGCCGAATCGATGTTGCGGCTGCTCTGGAACACCATGAACACCTGGCTGTTCCCCTCCGAGCTGGAGGAGCGCATGGTGTCGATGCCCGGCACCTGGCCCAGGTGCCGCTCCAGCGGCGCGGTGACCGTGGCGGCCATGGTCGAGGCATCGGCGCCGGCCTGGCTGGCCTGCACGAAGATCACCGGGATCGAGATGTTCGGCAGCGCCGCCACGCCCAGGCGCAGGTAGCACATCATGCCGATCACGAACAGGCCGATGGCCAGCAGCGCGGTGCCGATGGGACGGCGGATGAAGGGCGCGGAGATGTTCATGGGGCCGGGAATGGGGAATGGGGAATCGGGAATCGCAGTACGCGCCCGGTGTCAGTCTTTCGAGGATCCGGCATGGAGTGAACGAGTCGGCAGCGCGCGGACTCGGCGCTCTCCGATTCCCGATTCCCCATTCCCGATTCCCGGCCCCTCACGCCCTTCCCTCCGCCGCCGTCGCCTGCCGCGCCGCACGCCGCTCGCGCCAGCGACGCACGCGCTCGGAGGCGCGTTCCATGTACAGGTAGATCACCGGGGTGGTGTACAGGGTGACCAGCTGCGACAGCAGCAGGCCGCC
Source organism: Xanthomonas sp. LMG 12459 (assembly GCF_009192905.1). NCBI lineage: Bacteria > Pseudomonadati > Pseudomonadota > Gammaproteobacteria > Lysobacterales > Lysobacteraceae > Xanthomonas > Xanthomonas sp. LMG 12459. The sequence continues at coordinate 45,543 of NZ_NSGT01000004.1, read as the reverse complement.
GACGATGGAGATGCCGAGCGGGCGGCGCAGTTCCGAGCCGATGCCGTCGCCCAGCGCCAGCGGCAGTGCGCCCAGCATCGCCGCGGCGGTGGTCATCATGATCGGGCGGAAGCGCAGCAGGCAGGCGCGGCGGATCGCGTCGTGGGCGTTGGCGCCCTCGCGGCGTGCGTCGATCGCGAAGTCGATCATCATGATCGCGTTCTTCTTGACGATGCCGATGAGCAGCACGATGCCGACGATGCCGTCCACCGACAGGCTCAGCCCGCACAGCATCAGCGCCAGCAGCGCGCCGACGCCGGCCGGCGGCAGCGTGGAGATGATCGTCAGCGGGTGGATGTAGCTCTCGTACAGCACGCCCAGCACGATGTAGATCAGCACCACCGAGGCCAGCAGCAGCCACACCACGTCGGTCTGGCTGCCGGTGAACTCGGCGGCCTTGCCGATGAACTCGGCATGCAGCTGCGGCGGCAACTGCAACTGCGCGCGGGTTTCCTCGATCGCCGCCACCGCCTGCGACAGCGAGTAGCCCTGCGCCAGGTTGAACGACACGGTGACCGCCGGCAGCTGCTGCTGGTGGCTGACCACCAGCGGCGTGGTCGACTGCTTGGCCTCGGCCACCGCCGCCAGCGGCACGGTGCCGCCGCTGCCGACGGTGATGCCGGTGTTCTGCGCGCCGATGCCGGTGGCGGTGGAGGAGTTGCTGGAAGTGGTCTGGCCGAAGCTGGTGGCGTTGCTGGCGGTCAGCGCGCCGCTGCCGTTGCTGGCCACCGCCAGCTGGTTGAGCAGCGCGGTGCTGGTGCGGAACTCCGGCGCCACTTCCAGCACCACGCGGTACTGGTTGAGCTGGGTGAAGATGGTGGAGATCTGGCGCTGGCCGAAGGCGTCGTACAGCGTGTCGTCGATGGTCTGCATCGGCACGCCGAGGGTGCTGGCCTTTTCGCGGTCCACGTGCAGTTCCAGCGCACGGCCCTGGTTGGCCAGGTTGTTGTCCACGTCGGCCAGTTCCGGGCGCTTGCGCAGCGCCTCGGTCAGGCGCGTGGCCTGGGTCGCCAGCTCGGCGCTGTCCACGTCCGAGAGCGAGTACTGGTATTCGGTGGCGGCCACGCGGGTGTCCAGGGTCACGTCCTGCACCGGCTTCAGGTACAGGGCGACGCCGGGCAGCCCGGCCACCGCCTTCTGCAGCCGCGGCAGCAGGTCTTCCAGGCTGTCGCGGTCGCTGCGCGGCTTCAGCACGATGCTGAGCTGGCCCTGGTTGAGCGTCGGGTTCATCGAGCCGGCGCCGATGAAGGCGGCCACGCCGGTCACCGCCGGGTCGCGCCGCAGCGCCTCGGCCACCGCCTGGGTGCGCTGCTCCATCTGCGGGAACGCCACGTTCTGGTCGGCCTGGACCACGCCGGTGATCAGCCCGGTGTCCTGCTCGGGCAGCAGGCCCTTGGGGATCACCACGTACAGCAGCACGGTCAGCACCATGGTCGCCAGCGCCACCAGCAGGGTCAGCTTCTGGTGGCCCAGCACCCAGTCCAGGCTGCGCTCGTACACGCCCACGGTGCGCGACCACAGCGTGGTCTTGCCGGCCGCCGCGGTGCGCTCGTGCGCGTCCTCGCCCTCGGGCAGGGCGTCGGGCTTGAGCAGGTAGGCGCACATCATCGGCGTGAGCGTCAGCGACACCAGCATCGAGATCACCACCGCGATGCTCAGCACCCAGGCGAACTCGTGGAACAGGCGGCCGGTGACACCGGGCATCAGGATCAGCGGCAGGAACACCGCCACCAGCGACACGGTCAGCGACAGCACGGTGAAGCCGATCTGGCGCGCGCCGATCTCCGCGGCCTCGCGGCCGCTCTTGCCCTGTTCGATGTAGCGCACGATGTTCTCGATCATCACGATCGCATCGTCGACCACGAAGCCGGTGGCCACCACCAGCGCCATCAGCGACAGGTTGTCCAGCGACATGCCGGCGAAGGCCATCACCGCGAAGGTGCCGGCCAGCGACAGCGGCACCGCCACCGACGGGATCACCGTGGCCCACAGCCTGCGCAGGAACACGAAGATCACCGCCACCACCAGGCCGATGGTCAGGATCAGGGTGAACTTGACCTCGTGCACCGAGGCGCGAATGGTCTCGGTGCGGTCGGAGAACACGTCCAGGTGCACGCCGGCCGGCAGCACGCCCTGCAGCTGCGGCAGGATCGCGCGGATCTGCTCCACCGTCTGCACGATGTTGGCGCCGGGCTGGCGGCGCACTTCCAGCAGCACCGCCGGCTTGCCGTCGGCCCAGGCGGCGAGCTGGTCGTTCTCCACCCCGTCCACCACCTTGGCCACGTCCGACAGCCGCACCGGCGCGCCGTTGCGGTAGCTGATCACGGTGTCGCGGTACTCGGCGGCGCTGGACAGCTGGTCGTTGGTGCCGATGCTGTAGGACTGGGTCTTGCCGTTGAGCGAGCCCTTCGGCGCGTTGACGTTGGTCTGGGTCAGCGCGCTGCGCAGCGCCTCCAGGGTCAGGCCCATGTTCGACAGTTGCGCCGGATTGACCTGGATGCGCACCGCCGGGCGCACGTTGCCGGCGATCGACACCAGGCCCACGCCCGGCACCTGCGACAGGCGCTGGGCCAGGATCGAGTCGGCGTAGTTGTTGACCTCGCGCAGCGGCAGCGTGTCGGAGCTGAGCTTGAGGGTGAGGATCGCCGCGTCGGCCGGGTTCACCCGGTTGTAGACCGGCTGGTAGGGCAGCGAGGAGGGCAGGGTGGACTGGCGGATCGCCGCCTGCACGTCCTGCGCGGCGATGTCGATGTCGCGGTCCATCGCGAACTGCAGCACGATCGTGGACAGGCCGGCCGACGAGTCGGAGGTCATCATCTGCAGCCCGGAGATCTGCCCGAGCTGGCGCTCCAGCGGCGTGGTCACCAGCGAGGCCATGGTGCTGGCGTTGGCGCCGGGATACTGCGTGGTCACCACCAGGCTGGGCGCGTCGATTTCCGGCAGCGCCGACACCGGCAGCTGCCGGTAGCCGAGGATGCCGAGCAGCAGCACGCCTGCCATCAGCAAGGTGGTGGCGATCGGGCGGCGGATGAAGATCGTCGAAAAGCCCACGGGGAAGATCCTTGCTGGTGAGAGTCCGGCGCGGCCAGGCCGGCTCCGGGAAAGACGGCGGAATCAGCGGGGGCCGTGGCCCTGCGCCGCGATCGCGACGCCGGGCGGGAACGCCGCCGCCTGCGCGCGATCCGGCCGCCGCCCGCCACGCAGGCGCGGCAGGGCCGTTGCCGCCGCGCGCCGCGTGCGCGGCACGCTCAGCGCGGCCCGCCGCCGCGGCGTCCGCCGCCGCGCTGCTGCTGCTTGCCCTCGGCCGCCTTCAGTTCGGCCTCGGTCGGCTCCGGCGGCGCTTCGCCCGGCTTCAGCGCGTTCACCTTGGTGCCGGGCTTGAGCCGGAACTGGCCTTCGGTGACCACCCGCTCACCGGCCTTCAGGCCTTCGGTCAGCTGCACGTGGCTGTCGCCCACTTCCGCGCCCTGCTTCACCGTCTGCATCTTGACCGTGTTGTCGGCCTGCACCACGTACACGTAGTCGCCGTTGGGCCCGCGCTGCACCGCCTGGGTCGGGACCACCACGCCGTCGGCCACGGTGCGCAGGGTCAGGCGCACGTTGACGAACTGGCCCGGCCACAGCGCGCGGTCGTCGTTCGGGAACACCGCGCGGACCTTGAAGGTGCCGGTGTCGGCGCTGATCTGGTTGTCGATCACGTCGACCTGGCCGTCGCTGGCGATCGGATGCGCATCGGTGCGGTCCAGCGCGGTCACCGGCAGCGGCGCCGCCGCCTGCGCCTGGCGCACGTCCTGCAGCTGGATCTCCGGCAGGTTGAAGGTCACGTAGATCGGGTGCACCTGGGTGATGGTGACGATGGTGCTGCTGGTGCTGACGATGTTGCCCACGTCCACGCCGCGGATGCCGGCGATGCCGTCGCTGGGGGCGAGGATGCGGGTGTACTGCAACTGCACCTGCGCCGCACGCATCTGCGCGTCGTTGGCGGCGACCGCCGCTTCGTACTGCGCCACCTGGTTGCGCTGGGTGTCCAGGTCGGTCTTGGCCACGTACTGGCGGTAGGCCGGCGAGTCGGAGCGCTGGAAGGTGGAACGCGCGGTGGCCAGCAGCGCCTGGTTCTGGCGCTTGCTCGCCGCGGCCTGGTCGTAGCTGGCCTGCAGCGAGCGCGGGTCGATCTGCGCCAGCAGCTCGCCCTTCTTCACTTCCTGGCCTTCGCGGAAATTCAGGCTCATCAACTGGCCGCCGACCTGCGGGCTGACCGTGACGGTGCTCAGCGCGGTCACCGTGCCGGTGGCGGTGGCGTAGATCGGCACCGCCTGGTGGGTGGCGGCGACGACGGTCACCGGGACCGGCGTGTTGTCGCTGTCGTCGCCCATGCCGTCACCGGGGCCGCCGCCCTTGTGATGTCCGCCGCGCATGACGCGCATGCCTACCACCACCACGGCCACCGCTGCGAGGATCAGCAGCGCAATCTTCCAGAAACGCGACATCCGGGGAAACTCCTGTGGCGAGGCGGGGTGGAGGGCCCTCCCGCAGTGGCTGGTGACGAGCGAGAAAGCATATCGCCGGCGCGTTGCGATTGGACCATGACTGAAGGGACAGACCCTGCGGGCGGGCAAGGCCGGTCGTCCGCTCTCGCAACGCGCAGGCGGCGCATCGGTTGACACGGATTCGCAAGGGTTTTTTGTCCGCAGCGGGATCCGTGGCCGCCCCTCGCCGGCAGCCGATGCACTACAGTGACTGAACGCCCGTTGCGTCCCGATCTGGAGCCTTGCCATGCCGCGCCTGTCCCGCCTGCTGTCCGCGATGCTGTTCGCCGTCCCCGCCCTGGCCTGGGCGCAGAGCGCCGAGCGCCCGGAGGTGACGGCCGCCGCGGCCAGGCTGCAGGCCAAGGTGGTGGAGTGGCGGCGCGACTTCCACCAGCACCCGGAGCTGTCCAACCGCGAGGAGCGCACCGCCGCCAAGGTCGCCGAGCGGCTGCGCGCGCTGGGCCTGAAGCCGCAGACCGGCATCGCCCATCATGGCGTGGTGGCGATCGTCAAAGGCGCGCTGCCTGGGCCGAAGATCGCCCTGCGCGCGGACATGGACGGGCTGCCGGTGACCGAGCAGACCGGCCTGCCGTTCGCCTCCAAGGCCACCAGCGAGTACCGCGGCGAGACCGTGGGGGTGATGCACGCCTGTGGCCACGATGCGCACACCGCGATCCTGCTCGGCGTCGCCGAGGCGCTGGTGGCGATGCGCGCGCAGCTGCCGGGCGAGGTCATGCTGGTGTTCCAGCCGTCGGAGGAGGGCGCCCCGGGCAACGAGGAGGGCGGCGCCTCGCTGATGCTCAAGGAAGGCCTGTTCCGCGACTTCAAGCCGCAGGCGATGTTCGGCCTGCACGTGTTCTCCAGCGTCCAGGTCGGCAAGATCGCGGTGCGCGGCGGCCCGCTGATGGCCGCCTCGGACCGTTTCAGCATCAAGGTGATCGGCCGCCAGACCCATGGCTCGGCGCCGTGGAACGGCATCGACCCGATCGTCACCAGCGCCGACCTGATCGGCGCGGCGCAGACGGTGATCAGCCGCCGCGCCAACCTGTCCAGGCAGCCGGCGGTGCTCAGCTTCGGCGCGATCAAGGGCGGTATCCGCTACAACATCATTCCCGACGACGTGGAGATGGTCGGCACCATCCGCACCTTCGACGAGGGCATGCGCCAGCAGATCTTCGCCGACCTCAGGACCGTGGCCGAGCACACCGCCGCCGCGCACGGCGCCAAGGCCGAGGCGCACGTGCCCGACCAGGACGGCAACCCGGCCACGGTCAACGACCCGGCGCTGACTGCGCGCATGCTGCCCAGCCTGCAGGCGGTGGTCGGCGCCGGCAACGTCTACGAACCGCCGCTGCAGATGGGCGCGGAGGATTTCTCGTTCTACGCGCAGCAGGTGCCGTCGATGTTCTTCTTCGTCGGCGCCACCGGCCCCGGCATCGACCCGGCGACTGCGCCCAGCAACCACTCGCCGCAGTTCCTGCTCGACGAGACCGCCCTGGACGTCGGCCTGCGCGCGATGCTGCAGGTGACGCTGGATTATTTGAAGCAGTGATTGGGGAGTCGGGATTGGGGATTCGTAAGCGCATGGGTGCGGCGGCTTAGGGAATCGTCATCGGTGCTGCTCCATCGCATATCCGTTGGAGCGGCGCTCGATCGTCCCCGGTGAGTCAATCGTCATGCAGGCGCGAGGCGCGATGTGGCGCGCTTGCCGATGGCGCAATGCGTCGGGACTGAAGTCCCTCCCACAGTGCATCCGGCGGGCTCGCGGTGAGCCTTTGTGGGAGCGACCTCGGTCGCGACGTGCAACGCCTCGCATCGACGCAAGCACGTCGATCCAAGTGAGCCAGATTTTGCTTTTGCCAATCCCGAATCCCAAATCCCGAATCCCCGCCCCATACACCTCCCAGCCAGAACGCGCCCGCTACACTGCACGGCATGAACACCCCCCAGGATTCCAGTCTCGGCCGCGAGGTCGCCTACCCGTCGCAGTACGATCCCGCGCTGCTGTTTCCCATCCCGCGCGCTGCGGCGCGCACCGAGATCGGTCTCGACCCCGCGGCGCTGCCGTTCTTCGGCGTGGACCGCTGGCACGCCTACGAACTGAGCTGGCTCGATGCGCAGGGCAAGCCCTGTGTCGCCACCGCGACCCTGCACGTGCCGTGCGCCTCGCCCAACCTGATCGAATCCAAATCGCTCAAGCTCTATCTCAACTCGCTCAATGCGATGCGCTTCAACAGCGCCGAAGCGCTGCGCAGTTTTATCGTCACCGATCTGTCGGCGCGCGCCGGCGCCGACGTGGCGATGGAATTCGGCCTGCCGCCGATGGACACGCTGGGCGAGGGCGAGTCGCTCGATGCGCTGGACATCGCCATCGACTGCTACGGTCCGCCGCGTCCGGACTTCCTGTCCGCTGCCGATGGCGATGTGGTCGAGGAAACCCTGACCAGCGAATTGCTCAAATCCAACTGCCCGGTCACCGGCCAGCCGGACTGGGCCTCGCTGCATGTGCGCTATCGCGGCGGCCGCATCGACCGCGAAGGCCTGCTGCGCTACCTGATCAGTTTCCGCGAGCACGCCGGCTTCCACGAGCAGTGCGTGGAACGCATCTTCCACGACCTGATGACCCGCTGCCGGCCGCAGTCGCTGCAGGTGGAGGCGCGCTACACCCGCCGCGGCGGGCTGGACATCAATCCCTGGCGCGCCACCGCGGACGTGGCCGAGCCGCTGAGCTTCCTGCGCGATCTGCGTCAGTAGGCCAGCGCTGACACCGCGATTGCGCCATCGGCCGCGACGCGCGACTTCATCGACGCGGCCGAGCGTGCTGCAGTCGGGACTGAAGTCCCTCCCACAAGAAGCGCCCTGGGGGGAGCGCTGTCGTCAGCGTCTCTGCGGCAGACCGGGGTTCGCGCAGTCGTCGCCTGGACGATGCGCCCACATGGCGATGGTGGCGCGTGCCCGCGGTCCCGCTGGCATGCACGGTCCCGAGCGTGCGAGCGACACATTTCGCCGCGTTGCAATGCGCGCGGCGCGCCTGAACCGCAGCCGCGCGGTTCACGGCCGCGCGATCCTTTTTTAACAAATCCTGTGACACCGTGGCAGTGTCCCATCACGCAGGAAGCCACGCGATGAATAGTGACAAGCGCGCCGATTTCTCGGCGGTCACCGCCAAGGTGGACACCACCGCCGACGTCGTACAGAAGGCGGATTTTTCCGCCGTGCAGAGCAAGGTCGACAGCACCGCCGAGCAGGTGCAGCAGGTGTACGTGGTCAAGCCTGGCGATTCGTTGTCCAAGATCGCCAAGCTGCATTACGGCGACGGCAACGCCTGGACGCGCATCTTCGAGGCCAACCGCGACGTGCTGGCCGACCCCGACAAGATCTATCCCGGCCAGACCCTCAAGCTGCCCGCCGGCGCCTGAGGCGCCGCCACCACCACCTTTCGTTATTCCGACAGGAGTCCCCACCGATGAAGACCCGCTCGATCTCCGCGTTTTCGCCCCTGATGATCGCCCTGGTCGGCGCGTTGGCGCTGGCCGGCTGCAAGAAGCAGGAGCAGCAACAGACCGTGTCGCCCGATCCCACCTCGTCCGCGCCGACCGAGCAGATGCCGGGTCCGGCCGCAGCCCCGGCGGAGCAGCCGGCGCCGGCCGCCGCAGGCGCCAATGCGGTGAACGTGGCCGCCGTCGCTGTCGGCAACACCGCCGCCGCGGACAAGTCCGTTGCGCCGATGACCACGCTCGCCAGCAAGGACAAGATCATCGTTTCGGTGAAGACCGAGGGCTCGGCGACCAACGCCAACGTCGGCGCCAAGCTGGTGTTCCAGGACGGCCAGACCGCCGGCGAGCGCACTGAGACGCTCAATACCAGCGGTGCCGACACCACCAACTTCGAGTTCACCAATCCCAAGGGCTGGCCGGCTGGCCAGTACAAGGCCGAGGTCACCGTGAACGGCCAGGCGGCGGGCACGCCGCAGACGTTCGAGGTGAAGTGATCCAGGGCTGAGGCCCGGTCACGGGTCGCACGCGCCGCCTCTCTCCCGGCACGTGCGACACGCTGGCGCAGCCGCGAGGCTGCGCCTTTTTTATGCGTGGCCCGATGCTCCGACAGTACTGCCGATGCGGTGGATGAAGAAGATGTGGGGGGCTTCAGGACACTCCCATCGCCCGGAAACCCGGCATAGGAGCGGCTTCGGCCGCGACCGGCCTTACCGGGACGCCCGTCGCGGCTGACGCCGCTCCTACCACGGAGGCGCAAGCTGCATCCGGCGGATCAGCGGCGCTCTTCCATCCCGACGCACGTCCTGGGCGATGCCTTGCCGTCCACTCGGTGGCGTCTGCGCGCACCACCGCTGGCCAGCACCGCGCAGCCGCGCACGGCGATCAGTGCGGCACGTGCAGATCCAGCATGCGTCCGCCCACCACCACCTGGCGCAGGCGCAGCTCGCTGTCCAGCACCACCAGGTCGGCGCGGGCGTCGGGGGCGATGCGGCCGCGGTCGCCCAGGCCCAGGTAGTCGGCCGGGAAGGTGGACACGCGCTGCGCGGCATCGGCCAGCTCCAGACCCACCTGCACCAGGTTGCGCAACGCCTGGTCCATGGTCAGTGCGCTGCCGGCCAGCGAGCCGCTGGCCAGGCGCACGCAGCCGCCGCACTTGTGCACGCGCTGCTCGCCCAGTGCGTATTCGCCGTCGGGCATGCCGGTGGCGGCGGTGGCGTCGGTCACCGCGTACAGGCGCGGGATCGCACGCGCGGCAAGGCGAATCACGCCGGGATGCACATGCTGCAGGTCGGGAATGAGTTCGGCGTACTGCGCATGCGCCAGCGCCGCGGCGGCGATGCCGGGGCGGTAGTGGTTTACGCCGGTCATGCCGTTGAACAGGTGGGTGAAGCCGGCCGCGCCGGCCTGCAGCGCCGCCACGCCGTCCTCGTAGCTGCCGGCGCTGTGGCCGAGCTGCACGCGGATACCCAGCGCGGTCAGCGCCGGAATCAGCGCGGTGTGCGCACCGATCTCCGGCGCCAGGGTCAGCACCCGGATCGGCGCCAGCGCCTGCCACTGCTGGACCTGGGCGAGGCTGGCCTCGATCGTGCGGTCGGGTTGCGCGCCCAGCCGCTGCGGGCTGATGAAGGGGCCTTCCAGGTGCACGCCGGCGATGCAGGCGGCGTCGGCATCGGGCGCGGCCATGGCCGCGGCGACGCCGCGCAGTGCGTGCGCGATCTCCTCGACGCCGGCGGTCATGGTGGTCGCCAGCAGGGTGGTGGTGCCGAAGCGCAGGTGGGCGCGGGCGATGCGCCGCGCCGCGTCGCCGCCCTGCATCAGGTCCACGCCGGCGGCGCCGTGCACGTGCAGGTCGACGAAGCCCGGCAGGATCAGCGGCAATTGCGGATCGTCGCCGCCGCTGTGGTCGTCCACCTGCAGCCGGCGCACGTGGGTGTCGAAGTGGACGTGGCCGCGGCGCCAGCCCAGCGGGGTGAGCAGGCGGCCGTGCAGGGAATTGGTGTCGGTCATGGCGCGGGCTCGGCGACGATCACCTCGATGCCCAGCCGCTGCAGCCCCTCGCGGGTGGCTTCGTCGATGCCGGCGTCGGTGATGATGGCGTGGATCTGGTCCAGGCGGGCGATGCGGTGCAGGCTGACCCGGCCGAATTTGGAGGCGTCGGTCAGCACCACGATGCGCCGCGCGCGCTCGACCATGCGGTGGTTGAGCCGCGCTTCGGCCTCGTCGTGGGTGGTCAGGCCGAACTGCAGGTCCAGGCCGTCCACGCCCAGGAACAGCGTGTCGAAGCCGTAGGCGTTGAGGCTGGCCTCGGCCTGGCTGCCCTGCAGCGACAGCGATTGCTGGCGCAACTGGCCGCCGGTGAGCAGCACGTTGATGCCGGGCGCGTTGGCCAGTTCCCAGGCGATGTTGAGGCCGTTGGTCATCACCGTGACGTCGCGGTGCGCGCGCAGGTGGCGGGCCAGGGTCATCGTGGTAGAACCGGAGTCGATGATGATGTTGGCGCCGGGCTGCACCATGCGCGCGGCGCAGGCGCCGATCGATTCCTTCAGCGGCAGGTTCAGCGCGTCCTTTTCATGGATGTCCTGCTCCTGCGGCGGCGTGCGCACCAGCGTGGCACCGCCGTGGGTGCGGGTGGCCAGGCCCTGCGCCTCGAAATGGTTGAGATCGGCGCGAATGGTCACCGCCGACACGTCGAAGCGTTCGACCAGATCGGCAACCTGCACCGTGCCGTGTTCGAGCAGCGACTGCAGGATCTGCTGGCGGCGGGAGCGGGTGTTGCGCATGGCCATTCTCGGATTCGCGGGCGACCGGGAAGATTAGCCGTTCGCCGCGACGCCGGCAGCCGCTTCGGCGTGTGGCCGGCGCGCGCCGGCGCGGTTGGCGTTGCAGGCGCGGGCGTATTCGCCCAGGCACAGGCCGATGCGGTGCTGGACCAGCGCCGCCGGGGTAGTGGCGAGTTGGCCGGCGCGCACCGCGCGGTACTGCTCGGGCAGGAACTGGCTGAGCAGCACCAGCGGCGGCGCATGCCGTTCCAGGTTGGCGAACAAGGTGTCCACCGCCGCGCGCACCGTCGGCTCGCCCCAGTAGTAGCGGCAGCGGTCGCTGAAGGAATGGCGGCGCAGCAGGCGTTGCGCGGCGGCGTCGCCCGGATAGTAGGACTGCCAATATCCGGGTTGCGCCTGCATCGCCGCGTCCAGCACCTGCGGCAGTTGCGAGCACTGCGCCGCGGGCAGCAGTTCGGCTTCGATCGCGGCCAGCGCGCACAGCGCCTCGCGATAGGCGAAGGTGGCGGCCGGGCCGACCTTGAGGATGGCGAAGTGGTCGCGCACCAGCGCGTGCAGCGCGTCCTCGCGCTGGTAGTCGGTGGAGTGCGCCTCGAACACGATGCGCGGTTGCTGCTCGAGGAAATCGGCCAGCGCGGCGGCGGCGGCCGGATCGTAGTCGTGCACGCTACTGTGGTCGAAATCCACGCCCGGCTGCACCACCAGCGCGATCACCCGCTGCCACGCGGCGCGCAGCGGCGGCGTGTCGAAGGCCTGCCGGTGGATGGCCAGGGTCTGCGCGGCCGCGGCCGGCGTGGTCACCTGCAGGCCGCCGGCCAGCGAGGCTTCGCCGCCGGGAATCGGCACCTCGGTGCCGATCACGTACACCGGTGGCGGCAGCCCATGCGCGGCGGCGGTGCGCTCGGCGATCTCGGCCAGTGCGGCCGACCGCGCGGCGACGATGGCATCGGGCAGCGGCACCGGATCGTCGGCGCAGGCCATGCTGCAATCCAGGTGGATCTTGTGGAAGCCCGCGGCGACGTACTGTTCGATCAGCACGCGCGCATGCGTCATGGCCTCGGCGGCCGGCCCCTTCTGCCAGGCGTTCGGGCCCAGGTGATCGCCGCCCAGGATCAGCCGCGCGCGCGGGAAGCCTTCCGTGTCGGCCAGTGCGCCGACATAGTCGCGGTACTGCGCCGGGGTCATGCCGGTGTAGCCGCCGAACTGGTCGACCTGGTTGGAGGTGGCCTCCACCAGCAGCAGCGTGTCGTGGGCCAGCGCGACCTGCATCGCCGCGCGCAGCACCTGTTCGTTGCTGCAGCAGACGCTGTACAGGCCGACGTTGGCGCCGGCGCGATGGGAGGCGAGCAGGGTCTGCAAGGGCGACATGGACACTCCGGCGGATCAGGAATAGGCGGGATGGCAGGCCAGCAGCGCGGCACCGCGGGCGCCGCCGGCATCGCCGAAGCGCGGCGGCACGATCGGCGGCACCTGCACGCCGGCGAACAGGTGCGCGGCGATGGCGTCGGGCAGTTGCCGGTACAGCGGCGGGTATTGCGACAGCCCGCCGCCGAGCACGATCACGTGCGGGTCCAGCGCCAGCACCACGGCGGCCAGGCTGTGGCCGAGCAGGTCGCGGTGGATGTCCAGCGCCTGCTGCGCGCGCGCATCGCCGGCCTCGGCCAGGGCGATCGCCGCGCTGGCGTCGGCGGCGTCGCTGCCGAGATGGCGCGCGATCGCCGCCACGCCGCTGCCGGACACGTAGCGCTCCACGCAGCCCTGCAGGCCGCAGCCGCAGGCGAGCAGCGGCAGGCGGTGGCGCTGCAGCAGGTGCCCGGGCACGCTCCAGTGGCCCCATTCGCCGGCGATGCCGTTGCAGCCGGCGAGCAGGCGGCCTTGCACGCAGAAGCCGCCGCCGGCGCCGGTGCCGAGGATGGCGCCGAACATGCTGGGGTAGCCGTCGGCGGCACCGCCGTGCGCCTCGGACAGCGCGAAGCATTGCAGGTCGTTGCCGATGCGCAGCGGACGCGGCAGCCGCGCCTGCAGGTCCTGCGCCACGCACTGGCCGGTCAGCGCCGGCACGTTCGCGCTCAACTGGCGGCCGCTGCGGCGGTCGCGCACGCCGGGCAGGGCGATGCCGAGCGGGCTGTCGTGGTGGCCGAGCGCGGCATCGGCCGCGGCCACCAGCGTCACCACCGCCTGCAGGAAGCCGGCGTAGTCGCCCTGCGGCGTGGCCACGCGGCGCCGCCACAGCACCTGCAGCGCGGCGTCGCAGGCCACCAGTTCGATCTTGGTGCCGCCGACGTCCAGGCCGTAGCAGGTGGGCGCGCCGGGCTCAGCCATGGTGGATGGTGACGCCCTGGACCACGCGGTTGACGGTGCCGTCGGGGAACGGGTTGTCCGGGGTCAGGCCGAGCGCGGCCGAACGCTGCAGTGCGAACAGCTGCGCGAAGCCCAGCCACAGCGGCGCCAGCCACGGATCGTCCAGGCCGGCGACGGCGAGCGTGTGGTCGTCGCCGGCACCGATGTCCGCATGCGGGCCGATCGCCAGCACCTGGCCGGCCACGCCATCGCGACGCAGTTCGTCGAGCAGGTCCTGTTCGTAGCGGCGCGCCAGCGGCTGCACGCTGCGCAGCATCACCACCAGGGTGCTGCGGTCGAGCGTGGACTTGGGGCCGTGGCGGAAGCCCAGCGGCGTGTTGGCCAGCGCCAGCACGCGGCCGGCGGTGAGTTCCAGCACCTTCAGCGCGGCCTCGCGCGCCAGCGCTTCCAGCGGGCCGCTGCCGAGATAGATCACCCGTGCGAACGGGCGCTGCGCCAGCGCCGCCACCGCGCCATCCCATTGCGCCAGGCCGCGGTCGGCCAGTTCGGCCAGCCGCTGCAGGCGCGCGCTGCGCGCGTCCCACGGCGCACGGTCGAACACGCTCAGCGCCGCCAGCAGCATGCAGGTCAGGCTGCTGGTCATGGCGAAGGCGCGATCGCAGCTGGCCGGCGGCATCAGCAGGGTGCAGGTGTCGGTGCGGCCGGCGCCGCGGCGGGCCAGTTCGCCATCGGCGTTGCAGGTGATGTCGAGGAAGCGCGCCTCGTCCACGTCGCTGCGCACGCGCTCCACCGCGGCCACGCTTTCCGGGCTGGAGCCGCTGCGCCCGAACGACACCAGCAGGGTCGGCCGCGCGCGCTGCAGGTACAGCGCCGGATGGGTCAGCAGGCTGGTGGTGTGCACCGCGCGCACCTCGGCCGGCCACTGCGCATTGATCGCGTCGGCCACCATCTCGGCGATGAAGCCGGAACTGCCGGCGCCGGTGAACAGCACGCGCTGGTTCGGATCGGCGAGGCGGTCGCCGAGGAAGGCCTGCAGGCGGCCGCCGGCCTGGGCCAGATCCTGCGCCAGGGTCCGCCACAGCGCCGGCTGCTGGGCGATCTCGCGGGCGGTATCGGCCCCGCCCAGGCGCTGCCAGGCGGATGCATCGGAAAGCGGAAGGAGGTCCATGCGGTGGTTCCTGTTGGGCCAGCGCACCATCCGGCTTTTCTTTCGAAATGTCAAACATCGAAAGAAAAAAGAAAGTATTTACCTGTGCCCAATGTGTCTGCGGATCGCCCTCGCTAAAACGAAAGGTGCAAGTGGATGTCGCTATGGCAAGCCGTATCAGCCGATTCCGGTGATATGAAAGCAAAGTCATGCGAGGCAATATCTTTCGTTTTGCCAAAATAAATCTTGTTTTTTGCTTTCAATTTATTGACATCTTTCAAATCCCTGGCCTAGAGTCGGCGCAACGCTTTCGAAACGCCCGGGGAAACGGGTTTGGGGGTCGTGTGGAGAACCGCGTTCGTCGCTCGTCGCTGTTGCCGGCGATCGCGCTGCCGGCCCTGCTGCTGGTGGCGGCCACCGTCGTCGCCGAGCCGGTCGGCAACCTGCGCACGGTCGCTGCCGGCACCAGCCGCGACGGCGTGCAGGGCTGGGACCTGCAGACCGACCGCGGCGTGCGCCTGCGCATCGAACTGCCGGCGGCGGACATCGTGCGCGTGCAGGCCGGGCGCCACGGCACGCTCACCGGCGCCGGCGACAAGGCCACCCCGATCGTGCTGCCGCAACCCAAGGCCGCGGTGCAGGCGCAACTGGAAGACGACGCGCAGGAACTGCGCGTGCGTACCGATGCGCTGGTGCTGCACGTGCAGCGGCAACCGCTGCGGCTGCGCCTGGAGCGGCTGGAACAGGGCCGCGCCGTCGCGCTGTGGCAGGAACTGCAGCCGCTTGACCTGGATGCCACGCAGAGCGTGCAGGTGCTGTCCTCGCAGGCCGATGAAGCCTATTACGGCGGCGGCCAGCAGAACGGGCGCTATCAGTTCAAGGGCCGTGAACTGGAAGTGTCGTATTCCGGCGGCTGGGAGGAGGGCGATCGCCCGAGCCCGGCGCCGATGCTGCTCAGCAGCCGCGGCTGGGGCATGCTGCGCAACACCTGGAGCGACGGCAGCTACGATCTGCGCCAGCCCGACCAGGCCACGCTGCTGCACCGCGAAGACCGCTTCGACGCCTACTACTTCGTCGGCGCCGACCTGCCGGCCCTGATCGAGCGCTATACCCGGTTGACCGGCCGCCCGAGCATGCTGGCGCGCTGGTCGCTGTCCTACGGCGATGCCGATTGCTACAACGACGGCGACAACGCCAAGAAGCCCGGCACCGTGCCGGACGGCTGGCACGACGGCCCCACCGGCACCACCCCGGACGTGGTCGACAGCGTGGCGCGGCAATACCGCGAGCACGACATGCCCGGCGGCTGGATCCTGCCCAACGACGGCTACGGCTGCGGCTACACCAGGCTGCCGGAGACCGTGCAGGGCCTGGCCCGCTATGGCTTCCGCACCGGCCTGTGGACCGAGAACGGCGTGGACAAGATCGCCTGGGAAGTCGGCAAGGCCGGCAGCCGCGTGCAGAAGCTGGACGTGGCCTGGACTGGCAAGGGCTACCAGTTCGCGATGGACGCCAACCACCAGGCCTACGACGGCATCCTCGCCAATTCCGATGCGCGCCCGTTCCTGTGGACGGTGATGGGCTGGGCCGGCATCCAGCGCTACGCGGTGGCCTGGACCGGCGACC
This sequence comes from Xanthomonas sp. LMG 12459, assembly GCF_009192905.1. Lineage (NCBI taxonomy): Bacteria > Pseudomonadati > Pseudomonadota > Gammaproteobacteria > Lysobacterales > Lysobacteraceae > Xanthomonas > Xanthomonas sp. LMG 12459. The sequence goes on along the minus strand of NZ_NSGT01000004.1, from coordinate 29,627 downwards.
AGAGCAGTAGCTGGGACTACATCCGCTGGCACGTGCCGACCTTGATCGGCTCCGGCCTGTCGGGCATGGCCTACGCCGCCGGCGACGTGGATGCGATCTTCGGCGGCAGCGCCGAGACCTTCACCCGCGACCTGCAGTGGAAGGCCTTCACCCCGGTGCTGATGGGCATGAGCGGCTGGTCGTCGAACGCGCGCAAGCATCCGTGGTGGTACGACGAGCCGTACCGCAGCATCAACCGCGATTACCTGAAGCTGAAAATGCGCCTGACCCCGTACATGTACGGCCTGGTGCACGATGCCGCGCAGACCGGCGCACCGCCGGTGCGCGGGCTGATGTGGGAGGACCCGCGCGATCCGCACGCGCAGGACGAGACCTACAAGACCCAGTTCCTGCTCGGCCGCGACCTGCTGGTGGCGCCGGTGTACCGCAGCCAGGCGGCCAGCCGCGGCTGGCGGCGCGACATCCATCTGCCGGCCGGCGGCTGGATCGACTACTGGGACGGCCGCCGCGTGCAGGCCGGCGCCGATGGCCGCCAGCTCGACCGCCAGGTCGACCTGGCCACGCTGCCGCTGTTCGTGCGTGCCGGCGCGATCCTGCCGATGTACCCGGCGATGCTGTACGACGGCGAGAAGCCGCTGGACGAGGTGACCTTCGACCTGTATCCGCAGGGGGCCTCGCAGTACACGCTGTACGAGGACGACGGCAACACCCGCCGCTACCAGCAGGGCGAGTCCAGCACGCAGGTGGTGCGCATGCAGGCGCCGGCGCAGGGTAGCGGCCCGGTGCAGGTGTGGATCGATCCGGTGCAAGGCCGCTACGCCGGACAGCTGCCGCAGCGCCGCTATGCCTTGCGCGTGCTCGCGCGGCAGGCGCCGCGGTCGGTGCAGGTCGGCGAACGCGCGCTGCCGACGGTTGCCGACGCCGCGGCCTTCGCCCAGGCCAGCGAAGGCTGGTACTTCGACGCCAAGGAGCGCCGCGGCACCGTGCACGTGCGCACCGCCGTGCAGGACATCCGCCAACCGCTGCAGCTGCGGTTGGACTTCCCGGTCGCCGCCGCTGCGGCCGACGACGCCTATCCGGCTGCGCCGGAGCTGGGCCGCGCGCTGCCCGCCGACAGCCTGCTGGTGGTGAACCGCCCGGCCGAGGAGCCCGGGCACCCGCTGGAGAACGCTTTCGACGACGACCCGGGCACCTGGTTCCGCAGCGTGCGCAACCAGGCCGTGCGCACCGGTGCGCACGAATGGGTGATCGGTTTCGGCGAGCGCAAGATGATCGACGGCATCGAGCTGGCGCCGCGCAACGACAAGAACTGGAAGCACGGCCAGGTGCGCGACTACGAGGTCTACCTGGGCGACAGCAACGGCGAGTGGGGCGAGCCGGTGGCGCGCGGCCATCTGCGCTTGCAGGAAGGCGTGCAGCGCATCGACTTCCCGGCGCATGCCGGCCGCCTGCTGCGCTTCCGCGTGCTGAGCGTGCAGAACCCCGAGGGCGACGGCGCCGACAGCAACGATCCGATGGTCACCGCCGCGCAGCGCCGACCGCGCGCCTTCGATGCGCTGCAGCCGCGCGACGTCGGCCCGATTGCGCTGTCGACCTTCCACATCCTCGAGCACCCGGCGCCGGAACGGCCGGCGCAGCAGCGCTATCTGTCCGAGCTGGCGTTGCCGGCGGCATTGGCCGGTCGCGTGCGCGCCGACCAGGCCTTGCACGGCGATGCCGGCATGCGCATGAACGGCCTGCAGTTCCGCCGCGGCCTGGGCGTGGGCGCCGACAGCCGCCTCGACCTGCGCCTGCAAGGCGACTGGCGCCTGCTGCGCGCCGACCTGGGCATCGACGACGCCTGCCGCAGCGCCGGCGGTCTGCAGTTCCAGGTCTGGGGCGATGGCCGCCTGCTCTACGACAGCGGCCTGGTCAGCGCGCCCGGCGTGGTCAAGCCGGAACTGGATATCCGCGGCCTGTCCACGCTGAGCCTGCGCACGCTCGGCGCGCAGGGTCCGCAGCCTGCCCAGGTCTGCGCCAATTGGGCCAACGCCGTACTGATCGGTCAGGAGGGCGACACCGCCAGCTTCGTCGCCCCATGACCGCCCCGTAACACCGCTCCTCCCCCGCCTTTCCCGACTGCGGCCGCCTGGCCGCGGCCCGGGAGCGCTTTGCCCGCCGATTCCGCGTTCGCGCCGCACCCTGCCAGGAGAGAACCCCGATGTTGCCCGCCCGTCACCGCCATCCCCGCTGTCGCCCGCTCGCTCCGTTGACCCTGGCCATCGCCGGTGTCCTGCTCGCCGCCCTGCAGCCCGCCGCCGCGCAGGACAGTCAGGCCGCCACCGACCTGGCCCGGGTCGAGGTCACCGGCTCCAACATCCGCCGTACCGACGTGGAGACCGCCTCGCCGGTGCAGGTGATCAGCAAGCAGGACATCCAGGCGATGGGCGCGCGCACGCTGCTGCAGGTGCTCGACAACCTGCCCGCGGCACGCCCGGCGCAACAGGACGCGCGCTCGCTGTTCACCGGTTCCGATGGCGCCTCGCAGGCCAATCTGCGCGGCCTCGGCGCGCAGGGCACGCTGGTGCTGTTGAACGGCCGCCGCCTGTCGTACTACGGCGCGCCGGCCGGCTTCCAGACCCAGTTCGTCAACATCGATGCGATCCCGGCCGCGGCGATCGAGCGCATGGAAGTGCTCACCGACGGCGCCTCGGCGGTGTACGGCACCGACGCGGTGGCCGGCGTCATCAACGTGATCACCAAGCGCAACTTCCAGGGCGCGGAGATCAATTTCAGCAACGACACCTCCAGCCGCATCGAGTCCTACGGCGAACACCAGGCCAGCATCACCGCCGGCTTCGGCGACCTCACCGAGAACCGCTTCAACGTCTACGGCGCGGTCAACGTGTACCGGCGCGACGCGATCCCGCTGCGCGACTTCTACGACAAGCGCCCGGCGCAGTACTACGTCAACAATCCCAACTACCTGACCAACCTGCGCCTGGGCGTGGGCAGCAAGCCGGGCCAGTTCAACCCGGGCAGCTACTTCGCCTTCGACCCGGTCACCGGGCGCCGCGTGCAGGAAGCCGCACCGGGCTGCCAGAACGTGCTGACCAGCGAGGCCGCCGGCCCGCGCTGCGTGTGGGAAACCTGGTTGAACAACGAGATCGACGCCGGCGCCAAGTCCGAACGCAACACCGCCTACCTCAACGGCACCTTCCTGGTCGGCGCCAGCACCGAACTGTTCGCCGAGGCCACCTACACCGACATCGACCTGCGCGCCAACGGCGGCACCCCGCGCGCGTTCAACACCACCACCGGCAACCCCACCAGCTGGTTCTCGCGCAACACCGGCAACACCGTCAACCAGTTCCTGTATCCGTTCCTCGGGCCCAACAACGAGTACAACCATGCCAGCCCGCAGTTGAAGGCGATGATGGGCGGGGTGGTCGGCCTGCAGTACCTGCTGCAGGACGCCGGCCCCGACTACTTCGGCCAGCGCAACACCGACAAGAGCTACCGCGTGCTCGGCGGCGCGCGCGGCAGCCTCGGCGACTGGAACTGGGAAACCGCCTTCGCCACCGCCGGTACCCACTCGGTCACCTACCAGACCGTCAACGTCAACGTGAAAGGCTTCGAGAAGGCGTTCGGCCCGTTCACCATCGACCCGGGCACCGGCCGGGTGATCATCTCCGACCACCCGGCGTACAGGTTCGGCGAGATCAGCGCCGCCAACGCCGCGCTGATTCGCGAAGCATTCCCCACCTTCGACATCGAATCGTGGACGCGCCTGCACACCCTCGACGGCAAGATCGAAGGCCCGTTGTTCCAGTTGCCGGCCGGCGAGATGCGCGCCGCGTTCGGCTTCAACGCCAGCCGCGAGACCTTCTACACCCCCGGCAACCCGGACGCGGCCAACGGCCTGATCACCCAGCAGGGCGGCTCCTGGTTCGACGGCAAGCGCAACACCTATGCGCTGTTCGCCGAGACCGTCGCGCCGATCACCGACAAGCTGGAACTCGACGCCGCGTTGCGCGCCGACAAGTACCCGAACTTCAGTACCAACCTCGCGCCCAAGGTCGGCTTCAAGTACCAGGCCTTCGAGCAACTGTTGCTGCGCGGCACTTATTCCACCGGCTTCCGCGCGCCCAGCCTGGCCGAGTCCGGCAGCGGCGGCGTCTATGCGCAGCTGGGCGGCTACCGCGACGAGGTGCGCTGCGGCGAGACCAATGCCATCGCTAACCTGCTGCTGCAGTCGCGCCGCAGCGGCGACGTGGATCTGGGCAAGAGCCTGCTCAATGCCGACTGCAGCCGCACCGTGGCGCGCATGACCCAGCCGAACCCGGACCTGAAGCCGGAGAAGGCCAAGATCGCCACGCTCGGTTTCGTCTACGAGCCGGCCAACTGGCTGTCGGTCTCGGCCGACTACTGGTTCATCTACCGCGACAACGAGATCGTCGCCCCGGACTACCGCCGCGCCGGCGACATCACCGCCATGACCCGCTCGCCGATCACCGACAGCGACCGCGCCAACCTCGCGCAGTTGGCGGCGATGTGCGCCGATCCGGCCAGCGGCGTGGCCTGCCCGGGCACGTTGCCGGGCTACAGCGTGGGCAATGTCGCCAGTGTGGTCGGGCAGTACCGCAACCGCGGCAAGACCCTGGTCGACGGCTTCGACATCGACGCGCGCAGCCGCTTCTCGCTCGGCCAGTGGGGCGGGCTGAACATCGGCCTGGCCGCCACCATCGCCAACCGCAACCGCTTCTACATGGACCAGGACAGCGGCTGGTACTACGGCGACGTGGTCGGCTACTACAACAACCCGCGCTTGCGCGCCACGCTCAACGCCGACTGGACCTACCGCCAGGTCACCACCAGCATGTTCGTCAACTACGTCGGCGGCACCAAGTGGGCCACCGACCGGATCGACGCCGAGGACAACAACCCGCAAACCTGCACCGCCGGCTACCTCAAGCTGCAGCCGAGCAAGTGCGATGGCGCGCCGTCGTGGTGGACCGCCAACCTCAGCGTCACCTGGCGCCCGGACGATGCCTGGAACCTGAGCTTCACCGTCAAGAACCTGTTCGACCGCCTGCCGTTCTACGATCCGAACAGCTTCCTGGGCGATTCCAGCGACTACGCCACCATCTTCGGCCGCGGCTACAGCGTGACCATCGGCTACCGCTTCAAGTGAGCGCACCCGCAGCAGCATGCGTGCCGGCCGACGCCGGCGCGCATCCAAGAGGAGACCGCACATCATGAAACGACGCGACTTCATCGCCGCTGGCGCCGCCATCGCCGCCAGCAGCCTGCTGCCGCAGACACCGGCCTGGGCGCGCAAGCGCACCCTGCGTTTGGCCATGATCGGCACCGGCATGCGCGGCCAGGTGCTGCTGACCGAACTGCTGCGCCGCGACGACGTGGACCTGGTCGCCCTGTGCGACAGCGAGCCGATCATGCTCGGCCGCGCCATGGCCATGGTCGCCAAGGCCGGCAAGCCCGCACCCACCGCCTACGGCCAGGACCGCGACGCCAATGCATGGAAGCGCGTACTGGCACACAAGGGCCTGGATGGCGTGATCGTGGCCACGCCCTGGGAGTGGCATGCACCGATGGCGATCGCGGCGATGCAGGCCGGCGTGGCGGTCGGCTGCGAGGTGGTGGCCGGCATCACCCTGCAGGACCACTGGGACGTGCTCAACGCCCAGCTCGCCACCGGCACCCCGTACATGCTGCTGGAGAACGTCTGCTACCGCCGCGACGTGATGGCCGCGCTGCAGATGGTGCGGCAGGGCCTGTTCGGCGAACTGGTGCATCTGCAAGCCGGCTACCAGCACGATCTGCGCGGGGTGAAGTTCAACTCCGGCGACCCGGACCAGCCCTACGACAGCGGCGTGGAGTTCGGTGCCAAGGGCTGGAGCGAAGCGCGCTGGCGTACCGCGCATTCGGTGCAGCGCAACGGCGAGCTGTACCCCAGCCACGGCATCGGCCCGTGCGCGATGTACGCCGGCATCAACCGCGGCAACCGCATCACCCATCTCAACGCCTTCGCCAGCAAGGCCCGCGGCCTGCACGACTACACCGTGGCCAAGAGCGGCGGCAACACCCATCCCAGCACCAAGGTGGCGTTCAAGCTGGGCGACGTCGTCACCACCACCCTGGCCTGCGCCAACGGCGAGACCATCCTGCTGCAGCACGACACCTCGCTGCCGCGTCCCTACTCGATGGGCTTCCGCGTGCAGGGCACCAAGGGCCTGTGGATGGATCTCAACCAGTCGATCCACCTCGAAGGCCGCAGCCCGCCGCACCAATGGGAAGCCTTCAAGCCCTACCAGGACCAGTACGAGCATCCGCTGTGGACGCGCTACGCCGCCACCGCGGCCGGCGCCGGCCACGGCGGCATGGACTGGTTCGTCATCCACGCCTTCGTCGAAGCACTGAAGGCGAGGGCACCGATGCCGATCGACATCTACGACGCCGTGACCTGGAGCGCGATCACCCCGCTGTCCGAACAGTCGATCGCCAGCGGCTTCCAGACCGTCGCATTCCCGGATTTCACCGCGGGCGCGTGGCGCCAGCGCACGCCGATCTTTGCGTTCGACGGCACGTACTGAGCGCGGTCGCCCCGGTACTCCACGCCTTGCATCCGTGCCGGGTGGCGGCCGGGTGTTTCGCTCCACGGACACTTGCATGTCAAACACCAGCGGCTATAGTGCCGCGCGTGGTGCGCTCCGGCGCGCTTTTTTCTGCGTGTCCAGTGTTGCGGTCGGGCCGATTCGCCTTGGGTGGATGGCCGGCCTGGGCTGGGCGTCGATCATCCTTTAGCCGTCAGTGAGCGCAATGAACGCACCCCTCTTGGAACTCGTCGAGCTTCTTTCTTCCGGCAGCACCGAACCCGACGAACGAAGCGAGATCGTTCGGGACATCGAAGCCTTCCTGCCGGAGCTGGAGTGGACCGAGTGCGAGGAACAGGCGTATGCAGTCGCGATCACCGCGGCGATGGAGCGTTACTCCGCCAACGGCGACAAGATGATCGATGTCCACCACGAGCTCTGCCAGATGATGGGCGACGCATTCCCTGCCTTTCCCAAGAACGTGGGGACGCAGACCGAGTACTACACCTGGCTGGACCGCCACCTTGCCGAGTGGACGGACGAAGGCGACGGCTACGACGTGGTGGAAATCGACGATATGACCACCGAAGACAATCACCTGTTTGTGGTCTACCGGCGCGACGTGCCGCGCATTCTCGAGATTGCGGCGTCGTTGGGCGTGCCCGCCAGGCGTCCGCTGGACTACTGGCGCGGGCTCGGGTACGTCTGAGGTCGGCTATCCAGTTAGGCGGATGACTCCCAGGAAGGCGTAGCGCGGCCACGCCGGTTGGCGGTCGAGCTGTAGAGCGAATCCGATCTACACAGGCGGCGCGTCATCGCGGAGATGATCTTGGGCGCCGAGAGAGAAAGCCCGGCCGCATGGTGTGCTGTCATTCGGCAGAGACGGGTGGCGCCGCATTACTGCTCACGCCCGCTCCCGGCATTCGTCCGGCGGCGTGAGCCGCAGGTGTCGATCCACGCACGGCGTCCATCGGCACCCCGCGGATTGAAGCGCCCTCCCAGTGATGGAGCGCGCATGAACCGCGCTGGCGGACGGCGGACCCCGCGCTTTGCCCGCAGCCGGCAGACACGCGACAATGGACGGCCGATGTCCGGCGGTTGGCGGCATCGCGAAACTACAAGAAAACATACGCCGCCGTACTGTCGGTGCTGCCTATTTCCCCCTGCCAGAGGTCATCCGTCGCGTCATGTCGAATACGCCCAAGATCCTGTACACGCTCACCGATGAAGCCCCGTACCTGGCGACGCAGTCGCTGCTGCCGATCGTCGCCGCGTTCGCCGGCACTGCTGGCATCGCTGTGGAGACCCGCGACATCTCGCTGGCCGGCCGCCTGATTTCGCAGTTCCCCGAATACCTGCGCGACGACCAGCGCATCGCCGACGACCTGGCCGAGCTGGGCCAGCTGGCGACCACGCCGGAAGCCAACATCATCAAGCTGCCCAACATCAGCGCCTCGGTGCCGCAGCTCAAGGCCGCGATCAAGGAACTGCAGCAGCAGGGCTATGCGCTGCCGGACTACGTGGACGAGCCGAAGGACGAGAAGGAGAAGGAGGCCAAGGCGCGCTACGACAAGGTCAAGGGCAGTGCGGTCAATCCGGTGTTGCGCGAGGGCAATTCCGATCGCCGCGCGCCGGCCTCGGTGAAGAACTACGCGCGCAAGCACCCGCACCGCATGGGCGCATGGAGCGCCGAGTCCAAGTCGCACGTGGCGCACATGGACGCCGGCGATTTCTACGGCAGCGAGCGTTCGGCGCTGATCGAACAGGCCGGCAGCGTCAAGATCGAGCTGGTCGGCAAGGACGGCGCGGTGACCGTGCTGAAGGAAAAGACCGCGGTGCAGGCCGGCGAGCTGATCGACGCGGCGGTGATGAGCAAGCGTGCGCTGGCCGCCTTCGTGCAGGCGCAGATCGCCGATGCCAAGCAGCAGGGCGTGCTGTTCTCGCTGCACCTGAAGGCGACGATGATGAAGGTCTCCGACCCGATCATGTTCGGCGTGGTCGTCGAAGCGTTCTACCGCGACGTGCTGGACAAGCATGCCGCCACGCTCAAGCAGGTGGGCTTCGATGCCAACAACGGCATCGGCGACCTGTACGCGCGCATCGCCAGCCTGCCCGAAGCGCAGCGTACTGCGATCGAGGCCGACCTGCAGGCGCTGTACGCGCAGCGTCCGGCGCTGGCGATGGTCAACTCCGACAAGGGCATCACCAACCTGCACGTGCCCAGCGACGTGATCGTCGATGCGTCGATGCCGGCGATGATCCGCGACTCCGGCAAGATGTGGAACGCCGAAGGCAAGCTGCAGGACACCAAGGCGGTGATCCCGGACCGCTGCTACGCCGGCGTGTACCAGGCGGTGATCGAGGACTGCAAGCTGCACGGCGCGTTCGACCCGGCCACCATGGGCAGCGTGCCCAACGTCGGCCTGATGGCGCAAAAGGCCGAGGAATACGGTTCGCACGACAAGACCTTCCAGATCCCGGTCGACGGCAGCGTGCGCGTCACCGATGCCGGCGGCACGGTGCTGCTGGAGCATGCGGTGGAAGCCGGCGACATCTGGCGCATGTGCCAGACCAAGGACGCGCCGATCCAGGACTGGGTCAAGCTGGCGGTCGAGCGCGCGCGCCTGAGCGCCACCCCGGCGGTGTTCTGGCTGGATCCGCAGCGCGCCCACGATGCGCTGATGATCCAGAAGGTGGAGCGCTACCTGCAGGACCACGACCTCAACGGCCTGGACATCCGCATCCTGCCGCCGGTGGAAGCCACCGCGTTCTCGCTGCAGCGCATCCGCAAGGGCGAGGACACCATCTCGGTCACCGGCAACGTGCTGCGCGATTACCTCACCGACCTGTTCCCGATCATGGAGCTGGGCACCAGCGCCAAGATGCTGTCGATCGTGCCGCTGATGGCCGGTGGCGGCCTGTTCGAGACCGGTGCCGGCGGTTCGGCGCCCAAGCACGTGCAGCAGTTCGTCGAAGAGAACTACCTGCGCTGGGATTCGCTGGGCGAGTTCCTGGCCCTGGCCGCGTCGCTGGAGCACCTGGGCCAGCGCCACCACGATGCCGCCATCGGCGTGCTGGCGCGCACCCTGGACCAGGCCAACGGCCAGTTCCTGGACAACGATAAGTCGCCCTCGCGCAAGGTCGGCGGGCTGGACAACCGCGGTAGCCACTTCTACCTCGCCATGTACTGGGCGCAGGCGCTGGCCGCACAGGACGAGGACGCCGCGCTGAAGGCCCGCTTCGCCCCGCTGGCCAAGCAGCTGACCGAGCAGGAAGCGACCATCGTCGCCGAGCTCAACGGCGTGCAGGGCCAGCCGGTCGACATCCAGGGCTATTACCGTCCGAACCTGGAGCTGATCGGCAAGGCGATGCGGCCGAGCAAGACCCTCAACGACGCCCTGGCGACGTTGAACGCCTGATCGCCCAACTGGATGTGACGCAAAGGGCCGCACCTCGGGGCGGCCCTTTGCGTTTCCGGCGCAGGAAGCGTCCGGTAGGAGCAGCTTCAGCCGCGACAGGGCGTTCCCGGTACGGCCGGTCGCGGCTGAAGCCGCTTCTACGGCCGACCTGCGTCCGGCTCGATCCTGGCGAAGCAGGTCGCTGGATGTGCGCACGAGACGGAGCGTGGCAGGGTGCCCGACACCCGCGCGACGCCACCACCTGGGTACACTGCGGGCATGCCCTCCACACCGCTGCCGCTGCCGTCCGAACGCCGTGCCCTGGTCATCGGCCGCATCGTCTTCGAGGCGTTCGAGGACTACCACGCGCGCTTCGCGCAGATCTCGTCGCGTGCGCGCCAGCGCTTCGAGGCCCGCGACTGGAGCGCGGCACGCGAAGACGCGATCGAACGCATCGCCTTGTACGACCAGTGCATCGCCGAGTGCATGCTGCGCCTGCGCGCGGTGTTGCTCGGCCAGGCGCACGATCGCGCGCTGTGGATCCGTGCGCGCGACCACTACGCCGAGCTGATCGCCGCGCTGATCGACCAGGAGCTGTACAAGACCTTCTACAACACCCTGACCCGGCGCTTCTTCCGCACCCAGGGCGTGGACGCGCAGATCGAGTTCGTGGCGCTGGACATCGAGCCCACCGACGCCATCACCCATCCGGTGGCGCGGCACAACTACGTGGTGTCCGAGGCGCGGCCGGTGGACGCGTTCGTGCGTGTGCTCGGCGACTACCGCTTCGACATGCCGTACGCGCACCGCACGCGCTGCGCGGCGGCCATCGCGGTGCGGCTGCAGGACGACCTCGCCCACTGGGGCGAGAACCCGGTGCGCGGCATCGAACTGCTGGAGACGGTGTTCTATCGCGAGCGCCGCGCTTACCTGATCGGCCGTGTGTTCGGCGAACACCGCTTCTCGCCGTGCGTGATCGCCCTGGTCAACGACGAACAGGGCCTGCGCGCCGAAGCGGTGCTGACCAAGCGCAACGACGTGGCGCAGCTGTTCGGCATCTCGCGCAGCTATTTCCAGGCCGACCTGGCCACCGTCGGCGATGCGGTGGTGTTCCTGCGCAGCCTGCTGCCGCACAAGCCGATCGACGAGCTGTACACCATGCTCGGCCGCGCCAAGCAGGGCAAGACCGAGCGCTTCCGCACCTTCTTCCGCCACTTCCAGGCCCATCCCAACGAACAACTGGTGCACGCCGAGGGCACGCCGGGCATGGTCATGGCGGTGTTCACCCTGCCCAGCTATCCGCTGGTGTTCAAGCTGATCCGCGACCGTTTCGCCTACCCGAAGACGATGAGCCGCGAGGAAGTGGAGGAGAAGTACGCGCTGGTGTTCAACCTCGATCGCGTCGGCCGCCTGCTCGACGCGCAGCCGTACCGCTCGCTGCGCTTCCCACGCACGCGTTTCGCGCCGGCGCTGCTGAAAGAGTTGATGGAGGGCTGCGCGCGCAGCCTGCGCGAGGATGGCGACGACCTGATCGTCGAGCTGTGCTACGTGCAGCGGCGCCTGCGCCCGTTGAACCTGTACCTGCGCGAGCAGGGCGCCGAGGCCGCGCGCGAGGCCGCGCTGGACTACGCGCAGGCGATCAAGGACATGGCCCGCAACAACATCTTCCCCGGCGACATGCTGCTGAAGAACTTCGGCGTGTCGCGGCAGGGACGCGCGGTGTTCTACGACTACGACGAACTGTGCCTGGTCACCGATTGCAACTTCCGCGACTGGCCGCAGCCGCGCAACGAGGAAGAGGCGATGTCCGCCGAACCATGGTTCCACGTCGCCCCGCGCGATGTGTTCCCGGAGCGCTTCGCGATGTTCATGGGCCTGCCCGCGGCCTCGCTGGAGGCGGTACGGCATGCGCACGGCGAGCTGTTCGATCCGCAGTGGTGGCGCGACCTGCAGGCACGGCTGCGCGAGGACGATTATCCGGACGCGCCGCCGTACCCGGACGCGCTGCGCCTTGCCTGAGTTGCCGGCGGGCCGCCAGTGCGTTGTAATCGGCGCCTCATCTCAGGCAAAGGAATGCGCGATGCACCGTCGATCCCTCCGTTCGTGGTGGCGCTGGAGCGCCGTGCTGTCGCTGTTGCTGGCATCGACTGCCGTTGCCGCCGACGGGGTCGGCCCCGGCGCGGTGCGCAAGCAGATCGAGAGCAGCATGCTGGTGAGCGGCACCATCGACATCGAGCCCAGCGGCGCGGTGTCGGCGCTGGCGCTGGACCAGCAGGAGCGTCTGCCCGAGGGCGTGGTTGGCTTCGTCCGCAACAGCGTGATGCAGTGGAAGTTCGAGCCGGGCATGCGCGATGGCAAGCCGGTGCCGGCGCGCGCGCCGATGACCCTGCGACTGGTCGCCAAACGCCTGCAAGGCGACGACTATCAGATCGAGATCCGCAGTGCCGACTTTACCCGCTACGATCCGAGCGATCACAGCGTGGTGACCGCGATTCAGATGAAGCCGCCGGCCTATCCGCAAGCGGCCTACAGCGTCGGTGCCGCGGGCTCGGCGTATCTGGTGCTCAAGGTGGGCCGCGATGGCCGCGTGGCCGATGCCGTTGTCGAGCAGGTCAATTTGCGCGTGGTGGCGTCCGAGCAGCAGATGCAGCAACTGCGCGACCTGCTGGGCAAGAGCGCGCTCGGCGCGGCGCGCAAGTGGACCTTCCGCCCTCCGAGCGAAGGCAAGCACGTGGATGCGCCGTACTGGAACGTGCGCGTGCCAGTCGATTACGCGCTGCTCGACCAGCCCCGTCAGGGTGCGCCGTCGGCTTACGGCCGCTGGATGAGCTACGTGCCTGGCCCGCGCCAGCGCGCGCCGTGGAGTGCCGACGAGGATGCTGCCGGCTTCTCGCCGGACCTGCTGCCGGCCGGTGGCGTGTACATGGCCGGCAACGGCGGCCCGCGCCTGCTGACGCCGCTGCAGGGCGGTTGATCGGCGACGGTGTTCGCCCGGTCTTACAGGCCGGGCTGCCCCGCGTAGACCACCCGCCGACGTTAGCGCGCCGCGCGGCGGTCGTCGTCGCGGCGTCGCGTCGAGACGACCAGCACCGCCAGCAACAGTCCGGCCAGCAGCAGCGACGCACCGACCGTACCCAGGTCCAGGCCACCCTTGCCGGCCGGCTTGCTGAGCAGATCGCCGAGAGTCGCGCCGAACGGGCGGGTCAGCACGAACGCCGCCCAGAACAGCGCCGTGCGCGAGACCCGGGTGAACGCGTAGGCCAGGGCGATTGCCGCCAGCAGCGCCGCGATCAGCAGCGCGCCGCCGGCGAAACCCAGCCCCGAACTGTCGGCCAGGTAATCGCCCAGCGCGGTGCCCAGGGTGTTGGAGACCAGGATCGCCAGCCAGTAGAAGACCTCGGCGCGGACGCTGCCGATCCGCGCGACCGACAGGCTGCGTTCGCACAGCCACCACGTCGCCAGTACCGTGACCAGCAGGCTCACCAGCAGCAGCGCGCCCTGTGCGTAGCCCAGGCCCAGGCTGCGGTCCATGTAGTCCGACAGCGTGGTGCCGGCGGTGCTGGTGGTCAGGATCACCCACCAGTAGCGCCACGGCTGGAATTGGCGCGCGCGCAGCTGCGCCCACAGCGAGACCAGAAAGACCGCCAGCAGCAGCGCGCTGCTCAGCGCATAGCCGACATCCAGGGTCATCGACAGCAGATCGCCGCCGGTCTCGCCCAGGGTGGTCGCGCAGATCTTCATCACCCAGAAACCGAGGGTGACCGGGGCGACCTTGCTGACGGCGGCGTTGGCGGTGACGGGCATGGCGGCGGGCACGGCGGGGCGAATGCCGCACATCTCACCCGCGTCTAAGTCGAAAGACCGTCGGAACCTGTATCGGCCCGTCACCGGGCATGGCCTATGGCCACAAACGCGAACGCCCCGCCGAAGCGGGGCGTTGCGGTCGAGCCGGCGCTGGACTCAGCGCTTCATCGAACCGAAGAACTCGTCGTTGGACTTGGTGTTCTTCATCTTGTCCAGCAGGAATTCCATCGCCGCGATCTCGTCCATCGGATGCAGCAGCTTGCGCAGGATCCAGATCTTCTGCAGCAGTTCCGGCTCGATCAGCAGGTCCTCGCGGCGGGTGCCGGAGCGGTTGATGTCGATGGCCGGGTACACGCGCTTCTCGGCGATACGGCGGTTCAGGTGCACTTCGCTGTTGCCGGTGCCCTTGAACTCTTCGTAGATCACCTCGTCCATCTTGCTGCCGGTCTCCACCAGCGCGGTGGCGATGATGGTCAGCGAGCCGCCTTCCTCGACGTTGCGCGCCGCGCCGAAGAAGCGCTTCGGGCGGTGCAGGGCGTTGGCGTCGACGCCGCCGCTGAGCACCTTGCCGGAGGACGGCACCACGTTGTTGTAGGCGCGGGCCAGGCGGGTGATCGAGTCGAGCAGGATCACCACGTCCTTCTTGTGTTCGACCAGGCGCTTGGCGCGCTCGATCACCATTTCGGCGACCTGCACGTGGCGCGCGGCCGGCTCGTCGAAGGTCGAGGAAATGACCTCGCCGCGCACGGTGCGCTGCATTTCGGTCACTTCTTCCGGGCGCTCGTCGATCAGCAGCACGATCAGGTGCACGTCCGGATGGTTGGTGGTGATCGCCGTGGCCACCTGCTGCATCAGCATGGTCTTGCCGGCCTTCGGCGGGGACACGATCAGCGCGCGCTGACCCTTGCCCTGCGGCGCCATCAGGTCGAGGATGCGGCCGGAGATGTCTTCCGAGGAACCGTTGCCGCGCTCCAGGGTGAAGCGCTTGCGCGGGAACAGCGCGGTCAGGTTCTCGAACAGGACCTTGTTCTTGCTCGCTTCCAGCGGTTCGCCGTTGATGGTGTCGACGATCGACAGCGCGAAGTAGCGCTCGCCGTCCTTCGGGAAGCGGATGCGGCCGGACAGGTGGTCGCCGGTGCGCAGGTTGAAGCGGCGGATCTGGCTGGGCGAGATGTAGGTGTCGTCCGGGCCGGCGAGGTAGCTGGCCTCGGCCGCGCGCAGGAAACCGAAGCCGTCCGGCAGGATTTCCAGCACGCCGTCGGCGGCGACGCCTTCGCCGTGGCGGGTCAGCACCTTCAGCAGGGCGAAGATCACGTCCTGCTTGCGCGCGCGGGCCACGCCGTCCTGGATGTTGAGCTGCTCGGCGATGTCCAGCAGCTTCTGCGCCGGCATCTTCTTCAGGTCGCTCAGCGAGTAGATCGGGAAGCCTTCCGGAACGCTGGCGTGCGGGCGCGGCACGAATGGCTCGTTGCCGCCGTTGTCGCTGGGCAGGCCGTTGTCCTGGAAGCGGTCGCCGCCGCGCTGATTGCGGTCGCGGTCGCGGCGATTGCGGAAGCGATCGCGGCGGTTGCCCTGCTGGTTGTTCTGGTTGTTCTGGTTCTGATTGTTGAAGCGGTTGTTGTTGCCGCCGTCGCGCGGCTCACGGCCTTCGCGCGGTTCTCCGCCTTCGGACGCCTGGCCGCCGCCCTGCTGGGCCGGAGCGTCGCCGCCGCCGTGGCTCTGGCCGCCGCTTGAGGCCGGGGCCGGAGCCGACTCCGGGGCCGCGGCGCGCGGCGCCTCGGTCTGGACGGGAGCAGGCGCGGGCGCGGGATTCAGCGGCAGGGTCGGCTGTGCCGGGGCGCCGTGCTCGGCGGCGCCTTCCGCGCCGCTCGCGGCCTTGCTGACGCGCGGCTTGCGCACGCGCTTCTCGGCGGGGGCGTCGGCGCTCCCGGGTTCGGACATGGTGTGATCGGACAAGTGGTGTTCCTCGCTAAGAGTGCGAGCGCCCAGCGTGGGGGCATACGGGGTTGGGAGGAGGTCTGGGAGAGAATCTTCCAGAGGGGGTGCGGTGTGCGAATGCCACCGGATGTATCGACACTATCACCGCCACGCAGGCACGGCAAGCAGGCGTTCGTGGGCGATTCAGCCGCCGGCGATGCTGCGCCGGCCGGGCTGCCGCGGCGCCGCCCCGGTTGCGGAGCGGACGCCGGCAGCGGGCGTCAGGCGGCGCTGCCGCCCAGGGTCTTGTCGATCATCTGGGTCAGCTGGCCCTTGCCGACCGCGCCGATCTGGGTGGCCTGGATCTGGCCGTTCTTGAACAGCAGCAGCATCGGGATCGAGCGCACGTGGTACTTGATCGCGGTGGCGCGGTTCTCGTCCACGTTGACCTTGGCGACCTTGAGGCGGCCGTCGTAGGCGTCGGCGAGGTCGTCCAGCACCGGCGCGATCATCTTGCACGGGCCGCACCACTCGGCCCAGAAGTCCACCAGGACCGGCTCGTCGGACTGCAGCACCGTGGCATCGAAATCGGCGTCGCCGACGTAAAGGACCTTGTCGCTCACTTTGGGGGTTCTCCTGGGCCAATGCGACTGGCCGGACCGGGTGGCCGCCGCATTGCGGTAAACTGGGGCATTGCGCGGCGATCTCAAGGGATTCCCCCTGTCGCGCGACCCGGCATGGAAGACGCCAGTGTGCGACGCTGCCGGGACCGATGCAAGCCGCGACCTTACGCTTCGGGCGGGGTGGCCTCACGAAGATGGAATGATGAGCGACAAACCGCTGACCGATGTGACTTTTTCCGCGTTCGACCTGCAGCCCGCGCTGCTCGCAGGCCTCGAAAGCGCCGGCTTCACCCGCTGCACCCCGATCCAGGCGCTGACCCTGCCGGTGGCCCTTCCCGGCCGCGACGTGGCCGGCCAGGCCCAGACCGGCACCGGCAAGACCCTGGCGTTCCTGGTGGCGGTGATGAACCGCCTGCTCAGCCGCCCGGCGCTGGCCGACCGCAAGCCGGAGGATCCGCGCGCGCTGATCCTGGCCCCGACCCGTGAGCTGGCGATCCAGATCCACAAGGACGCGGTCAAGTTCGGCTCCGAACTGGGCCTGCGCTTCGCCCTGGTCTACGGCGGCGTGGACTACGACAAGCAGCGCGAACTGCTGCAGCAGGGCGTGGACGTGATCATCGCCACCCCCGGCCGCCTGATCGACTACGTCAAGCAGCACAAGGTGGTGTCGCTGCACGCCTGCGAGATCTGCGTGCTCGACGAAGCCGACCGCATGTTCGACCTGGGCTTCATCAAGGACATCCGCTTCCTGCTGCGGCGCATGCCCGAGCGCGGCACCCGCCAGACCCTGCTGTTCTCGGCCACCCTCAGCCACCGCGTGCTGGAACTGGCCTACGAGCACATGAACGAGCCGGAAAAGCTCGTCGTCGAGACCGAGAGCATCACCGCCGCGCGCGTGCGCCAGCGCATCTACTTCCCTTCCGACGAGGAGAAGCTGACCCTGCTGCTGGGCCTGCTGTCGCGCAGCGAGGGCGCGCGCACCATGGTGTTCGTCAACACCAAGGCGTTCGTCGAGCGCGTGGCGCGGGCGCTGGAGCGCAACGGCTACCGGGTCGGCGTGCTGTCCGGCGACGTGCCGCAGAAGAAGCGCGAGACCCTGCTCAACCGCTTCCAGAAGGGCCAGCTGGAGATCCTGGTGGCCACCGACGTGGCCGCGCGCGGCCTGCACATCGACGGGGTCAAGTACGTCTACAACTACGACCTGCCGTTCGACGCCGAGGACTACGTGCACCGCATCGGCCGCACCGCGCGGCTGGGCGAGGAGGGCGACGCGATCAGCTTCGCCTGCGAGCGCTACGCGATGAGCCTGCCGGACATCGAGGCCTACATCGAGCAGAAGATCCCGGTCGAGCCGGTCACCGCCGAGCTGCTGGTGGCGCTGCCGCGCACCCCGCGCGCGCCGGTGGAGGGCGAGGCCGCCGAGGCCGAGGGTGACGAGAGCATCGGCGAGATCTTCCGCGAGGCCCGCGCCCAGCGCGAGGCCGACGAGCAGCGTCGCGGCGGCGGTCGCGGCAAGCCCGGCGGCGGTCGCAGCGGCCCGGGCGGCCGTGGCGAGTCGCGCAGCGCCGACGGCAAGCCGCGGCGTCCGCGCACGCCGCGTCCGGCCGATGCCACCGCCGCGGCGGCCGACGGCACTGCGCCGGCTGCCGCCGCGCCAGCGTCTGCCCCCAAGCCGCCGCGTGCCGCGCCGGCCGAGGGCGCAGCGCCCGCGGTCGAGGGCGAGCGTGCGCCGCGCAAGCGCCGTCGCCGTCGCGGCGGGCGTCCGCTGGAAGGTGCCGAGGGCGCACCGGCCGGCAACGGCAGCGCCGCCCCGGCGACCGCGGCCCCGGCCAAGCCGGTGCAGGTCGTGGCCACCCCGGTCAAGGCTGCGCGCCAGGCCGAGCGTGGTGCGGCGGCGAAGAACGATTCGTTCCTGACCCGCCTGGGCCGCAAGCTGCGCTCGCTGGTGTCCAGCTCCTGAGCCGGACCGGCCGTCCGCCGCGTGCGACGCGCGCGGTGGACGAACACCCCAGCCGCTCCGGCATAATCGCCGGATGAGCGTTCTGCGGTTCGACAATGTCAGCAAACAGTACGCCGGCGGCCACGCGGCGCTGGTGGACGTCAGCTTCGAGGTCGAGGAGGGCGAGATGCTGTTCGTCACCGGCCATTCCGGTGCCGGCAAGAGCACCCTGCTCAAGCTGATCCACCTGAGCGAGCGGCCCTCGCGCGGCGCGGTGCTGTTCGGCGAGCGCAACCTGCTGAAGGTACGCGGCCGCCGCGTGCCGCTGCACCGGCGCGAGGTCGGCGCGGTCTACCAGGACCACCGTCTGCTCACCGACCGCAGCATCGCCGAAAACGTCGCGCTGCCGCTGATCCTGCGCGGCACCCGCCGCGCCGAGATCGGCAAGCGCGTGCGCTCGGTGCTCGAGCGCATGGGCCTGGGCCATCGCGAGAAGGCGCTGCCTTCGCAGCTGTCGGCCGGCGAGCAGCAGCGCGTCGGCATCGCCCGGGCGATGGTCGGCGAGCCGCGGCTGCTGGTCGCCGACGAACCCACCGGCAACCTCGACCCGACCC
This sequence comes from Xanthomonas sp. LMG 12459, assembly GCF_009192905.1. Taxonomy (NCBI): domain Bacteria; kingdom Pseudomonadati; phylum Pseudomonadota; class Gammaproteobacteria; order Lysobacterales; family Lysobacteraceae; genus Xanthomonas; species Xanthomonas sp. LMG 12459. Next base: position 10,739 of record NZ_NSGT01000004.1, on the reverse strand, counting down.
TGGCCGCGGAGATCATGCAGCTGTTCGCCGAACTGCCGGCGCGCGGCACCAGCGTGCTGGTGGTCAGCCACGACCTGGCGCTGCTCAAGCAGATGCGCAAGCGCGTGCTGATCCTGGACCACGGCCGCCTGATCGACGACATCTCGCCGCAGGACCTGGCCGAATGAGCGCGCGCAACGCCGGCGCCGCGGCGCCCTCGCGGCTGGGCGTGTGGTGGGACCACCACCTGCACAGCATCGTCTACAGCCTCGGCCGCGCCATGCGCAAGCCGTGGGCCACGCTGCTGACCATGGCGGTGATGGCGCTGGCGCTGACCCTGCCGCTGGGCCTGTCGATCGCCCTGGACAACCTCAAGCAGTTCGCCGGCAGCGTGCAGCAGTCGCGCGACATCAACGTGTTCCTGAAGACCGACGTCGACGCCGCCGCGGCGCAGGCGCTGGCGCAGACCCTGCGCGGCCGTGGCGACGTGGCCGCGGTGACGCTGCGCACGCCGGCCGAGGGCATGGCCGAGCTGCGCGACAGCGCCGGCCTCGGCGAAGCGCTGGATGCGCTGCAGGACAACCCGCTGCCGACGCTGCTGATCGTCACCCCGGCCGCGGCCGACGACACCCCGCTGGCGACGGCGCTGACCGCGCTGCCGCAGGCCGATCTGGTCCAGCACGACGCGCTGTGGCGCAAGCGCCTGGACGGCTGGCTGCATTTCGGCGAACGCCTGGTGCAGGTGCTGTCGCTGCTGCTCGGCGCCGGCGCCGTATTGGTGGTCGGCAACACGGTGCGCCTGGACATCCAGTCGCGACGCGAGGAGATCGGCGTGCTGCAGCTGCTCGGCGCCAGCGACGGTTTCATCCGCCGCCCGTTCCTGTACCTGGGCGCCTGGTACGGTTTCGGCGCCGGGGTGCTGGCGCTGGGCCTGCTCGCCGCCTCCGGCATGGCCCTGGGCCAGCCGCTGGCGGCGCTGGCCGACAGTTACGGCAGCCACTTCGTGCTGCACGGGCTGGACGCGCTGCACGCCGGCTTCGTGCTGCTCGGCACTCTGCTGCTGGGCTGGCTCGGCGCCTGGCTGGTGACCGGCCACTTCCTGCGCCAGACGCGGCCCACCGACACCTGAGGCGCACATGGCCGGGCACGAGCTCAAGCATCTGATCAGCGCCGCCCCCCGGGTGATGGTGGTCGATGGCTCGAAGCTGGTGCGCAAGCTGATCGCCGACGTGCTGCATCGCGAACTGCCCGACGTGACCGTGGTCGGCTGCGCCAGCATCGCCGAGGCGCGCGCCGCGCTGGAGGCCGGCCCGGTCGACCTGGTCACCACCTCGCTGGGGCTGCCCGACGGCGACGGCCTGACCCTGGCCCGCAGCGTGCGCGAGGCCGCCGGCCAGGCCTACGTGCCGGTGATCGTGGTCTCCGGCGACGCCCAGCAGCACCTGGTCGAGCGCCGCTTCACCGAGTACGTCACCGACTACTTCGACAAGGCGCTCGGCCACGAGGCGCTGGCCACCTTCATCCGCGGCTACGTGCAGCCGCAGCCGGTGGCCGGCGCCACCGTGCTCTACGTCGAGGACAGCCGGGTGGTGGCCGAAGCCACCAAGCGCATGCTCGAGCGCCAGCAGCTGCACGTGGTGCACGTGCTCAGCGCCGAGGACGCGTTCGCCCTGCTGACCGCCGAGTCGCTGGGCCGCACCACCCGCCGCATCGACCTGGTGCTGACCGACGTCACCTTGAAAGGCGAGCTCAACGGCCGCGACGTGGTCCAGCGCATCCGCGTCGACTTCGCCTACGGCAAGCGACGCATGCCGGTGCTGGTGATGACCGGCGACAGCAACCCGCACACCCAGTCCGAGCTGCTGCGCGCCGGCGCCAATGACCTGGTGCAGAAACCGATCGAAGAGCGCCTGCTGGTCACCAAGGTGCTGTTCCAGTTGCGCCTGGCGCGGCTCGACGAGATCGCGGTGACCTTCTGACCGATGTGATGTCCCGAGCCTGGAAGCGATGAGCAACAACGAAGACGAAAGCCGGATCCAGCTGGAGCCGTCATGGAAGGCTCAGGTCGGCGACTGGCTGCTGCGTCCGGAGATGCGCGAACTGGCCACCTTCCTGCGCCAGCGCAAGGCCGCCGGCGCGCGGGTGTTCCCGCCGGGGCGGCAGATCTTCGCCGCCTTCGACGCTACCCCGTTCGAAAAGGTGGAGGTGGTGATCCTCGGCCAGGACCCGTACCACGGCTACGGCCAGGCGCACGGGCTGTGCTTCTCGGTGCTGCCGGGGGTGCCGGTGCCGCCGTCGCTGCTGAACATCTACAAGGAGATCGAGGAGGACGACCTGGGCATCCGCCGGCCGGACCACGGCTGCCTGCTGCCGTGGGCGCAGCGCGGCGTGCTGCTGCTCAACGCGGTGCTGACGGTGGAGGAGGGCCGCGCCGGCGCCCATCAGGGCAAGGGCTGGGAGGGCTTCACCGACCACGTCGTGGAGACCCTCAACCGGGAGCGCGAGGGTCTGGTGTTCCTGCTCTGGGGCAGCTATGCCCAGGCCAAGGGCAAGGTCATCGATACCCGCCGCCACCGCGTGCTGAAGGCGCCGCACCCCTCGCCGCTGTCGGCGCACCGCGGCTTCCTCGGCTGCAAGCATTTCTCCGCTGCCAACGAGTACTTGAAGCGCCGGGGTGCCGCCCCCATCGACTGGAGTCTGCCGCCGCGCGCGGAGCTGGAAGCGGCGCTGGGCGGCGCCTGAACCGTGGTTGGACAGGGCGACGCTGTCGCCTGACGTGGACGCCATTTTCGCGAACCGGCTGCTACTTTTGCGGTCAGAGAACGGGATGACGATGCGTCCCGATTGTTTCAGTGGCTTGTGCTGCAGTGTCATTCCTGATTCATATGTTGCATAAACAGAACACAGGAACTTTTTACTGTACCCAGCAGTCCAATTAGTAGACTGCTAAGATGAGCCCTATGAGCCAGACGCTTACTTCCAACGCATTGGTTGCCAACAACCTCCCGATTCCCAGTCCGCTCGGTTCGCTGGATGCCTATATCGGCGCCGTGCATCAGATCCCGGTGCTGACGTCCGACGAGGAACGTGCACTGGCGGTGCGGTATCGCGACCAGGAAGACCTGGACGCGGCCCGTGAACTGGTCCATTCCCACCTGCGCTTCGTGGTGCACGTGGCTCGCGGCTACAACGGCTACGGCCTGCCGCTGGGCGACCTGGTCCAGGAAGGCAACATCGGCCTGATGAAGGCGGTCAAGCGTTTCGACCCGGACATGGGCGTGCGCCTGGTCAGCTTCGCGGTGCACTGGATCCGTGCCGAAATGCACGAGTACATCCTGAAGAACTGGCGCATCGTCAAGGTCGCCACGACCAAGGCGCAGCGCAAGCTGTTCTTCAACCTGCGCAAGTCCAAGACCCGCCTGGGCTGGATGAACGCGGCCGAGGTCACCGCCGTGGCCAAGGACCTCAACGTGTCCGAGCGCGAGGTGCTGGAGATGGAGTCGCGCCTGTCCGGTCGCGACATCGGTTTCGATGCGCCGTCCGACGAGGACGACGACCACGCGCCGCCGTCGCCGGCCGCGTATCTGATGGCCAACGAGGAAGATCCCTCGCAGGCCTACGAACGCGCCGACAGCGAGGACAACCAGCTGCAGTTGCTGCGCGAAGGCCTGGCGGAACTGGATGCGCGTTCGCGCGACATCATCAAGCGCCGCTGGCTGGATGCCGACAGCAAGATCACCCTGCAGGAACTGGCCGACGAGTACGGCGTGTCGGCCGAGCGCATCCGCCAGATCGAGGCGAACGCGCTGAAGAAAATGAAGGCGCTGTTCGTCGCCTGAGTCGCCTGCGGCGATCGATTGCAACGTGCGAAAAGGCCCGGCATTGCCGGGCCTTTTTTCTTGTCCTGGGCTGCCCGCGGATTGGCGACTGCCGGCTGCGGAAGTCCGTCCGCACGCCGCTGGATCACGACTCCGGCGGACGCGCCACCGGCAGGTGCCAGCCGTAGCGGATCGCCATGAAGCGCAGGCCGAAGCACAGCACCGCACCCACCCCCAGGCCCCAGGGCTGCGGCAGGTGCAGCACCTGCGCCGCGGCCACCACGCCGCCGCCGAGCAGCGCCGCCACCGCGTACAGCTCGGCCTGCAGTACCACCGGCGTGCGCGCCACCAGCAGGTCGCGGACGATGCCGCCGCCGATGCCGCTGAGCATGCCCAGCAGCGGCGCGCTGAGCGGGCCCAGGCCGAACGCCAGCGCCTTGCTGGTGCCGTAGACCGCGAACAGCGCCAGGCCCATCGCGTCGAAGATCTGCACCGGATTGCGCAGGCGCTCGACCGTGTGGTGGCTGTAGAAAGCCAGCAGCCCGGCCAGGCAGGCGACGCCGAGATAGCGCACGTCGGCCAGCGCCGCCGGCGGGGTGGCGCCGATCAGCACGTCGCGGGCGATGCCGCCGGAGACCGCGGCCGCGCACGACAGCACCAGCACCCCGAACAGGTCCAGGCGGTGGCGCACGCCGACGGTGGCGCCGCTGATCGCGAACACGAAGGTGCCCAGCAGGTCGAGCAGGAACAGGAAGGTGGCCAAAACGGCACTGCGCTGCAGCAAAAAGGCCGGCTAGGATCGCAGCCCGGCCTTGCAGTGTCACCTGTCCACGGGCGGTGAGGGCTGCGCCTGCGTGTCCTCCGCCGCGGGCGGGTCGCCGAGGATGATGCGCGCGGCGCGCTGGTAGCTCCAGTACGCCCAGGCCCAGTTGAGCAGCACCACCACGCGGTTGCGGAAGCCGATCAGGAAGAACACGTGCGCGGCCAGCCAGAACCACCAGGCCAGCACCCCGGAGAGCTGCAGCCGGCCCAGGTGCACGATCGCGGCCATGCGCCCGATGGTGGCCAGGTTGCCGTAGTCGGCATAGCGGAACGGCACGCTGGCGGTGTCGCCGCGCAGCCGCCGGCGCAGGGTGTCGGCGACGTGCCGGCCCATCTGCTTGGCGGCCGGTGCCACCCCGGGAACCGGGCGGCCGTCGGCCTGCTGCAGCGCGGCCAGGTCGCCGGCCACGAACAGTTCCGGATGGCCGGGCACGCTCAGGTCCGGCTGCACCTGCACGCGGCCGCTGCGGTCCAGCGGCGTCTGCAGGGTCTTCGCCAGCGGCGAGGCGGCCACGCCGGCGGCCCAGACCACGGTGCGCGCCGGCACGAAGGCGTCGCCAAGGCGATAACCATGGGCGTCGATGTCGGCGACCGGCACCCCGGTCAGTACTTCCACGCCGAGCTTTTCCAACTGCTGCTGCGCCTTGGCCGAGAGATGTTCGGGGAAGGAGGACAGCACTCGCGGGCCGGCCTCGATCAGCCGCACTCGCGCCTCGGCCGGGTCGATGTGGCGGAACTCATGCTTGAGCGTGTGCCGGGCGATCTCGGCCAGGGTGCCGGCCAGTTCGACGCCGGTGGGGCCGCCGCCGACGATGGCGAAGCTGAGCCAGGCCGCGCGCGCGGCGGGGTCGGTTTCCGCCTCGGCACGCTCGAACGCCAGCAGCAGGTGCCGGCGCAACTGCAGGGCATCGTTCAGGGTCTTCAGGCCCGGCGCGTGCGCGGCCCAGTCGTCGTGGCCGAAATAGGCGTGGGTGGCGCCGGTGGCGACCAGCAGGTAGTCGTAGGCCAGCGCCTGGCCATCGGCCAGGCGCACTTGCCGCGCCTGCTTGTCGATGTCGACAACTTCCCCAAGGCGCACCTCGACGTTGTCCTGGTGGCGCAGGATCTGCCGCAGCGGCGCGGCGATGTCCGGCGCCGACAAGCCGGCGGTGGCGACCTGGTACAGCAGCGGCTGGAACAGGTGATGGTTGCGGCGGTCGATCAGGGTGATGCGCAGCGGCGTCCTGGCCAGGGCGCGGGTGGCCCACAAGCCGGCGAAGCCACCGCCGACCACGATCAGGTGCGGCACGGGTGTGTCGTTCATGCAGGACTCCAGGAGCGGGAGAAAGAGGAGAGCGTCCGGTATCGGCGCGGCGGTCGCCTCGCAGTCGCGCGCGCACCGATCCGCCGGAACGCGCGCTGCCGAAAAGGCGCTGCGCGCTCGTCGAGGGCCGGACCTGCATGTCCGTATAGTAGCGCGATGCCAAGCGCGGTCAGCGACAGGGAGGACGCACGCTCATGCCAGCGACAGTGAAGGCGCGCGCATCGGCGCCGCCGCCGGCGCCGCTGCCGTCGCGCTGGCGCAGCCTGCTGTTCTGGGCCAAGACGCGGACGCTGCAACTGCGCCGCGCGCTGCACGATCTGCGCGGCGGACCGCGTCGGCATCGGCGCGACGCCGGCCTGGCGATCGCCGACGGCACCTGTGCCGAATCCGTCACCGCGCTGTGGCCCGACCGCGAGGAGACCGCGCCGCAGCTGGTGGCCGGCAAGATCCACAACCTGCGCCTGGCCGCGCGTGCGCTGCACGGCGTGGAGGTGCCAGCCGGGGCGACCTTCGGTTTCTGGCGCCAGCTCGGCCGCGCCACCGGCCGTCGCGGCTTCGTCGCCGGCCGCGAACTGCGCGAGGGCTGCCTGGTGCCGTCGATCGGCGGTGGCCTGTGCCAGGTGTCCAATGCGATCTACGACGCGGCGCTGCGGCAGGGCCTGGAGATCGTCGAGCGGCACCGCCACACCCAGGTGATTGCCGGCTCCCTGGCCGAGCGCGACCGCGACGCGGTGGTGTTCTGGAACTACGTGGACCTGCGCCTGCGCGCCGCCGCGCCGCCGCGCCGTGGCGGCTGGAGGTGTGGCTGGACGGCGAAGCGCTGCACGTGCGCATCCGTGGCGGTGCCGTGGCGCCGGCGGCGTTGCCGTTGCCGCCGCTGCAGCGACCCACCGCGCCGGCCGGTGTCGACGCCGCCAACGACTGCACCCGCTGCGGCCGCAGCGCCTGCCATCGCCATGTGCCAGCGGTGCCCGATGGGCTGCACCGCACCTGGCTGGTCGACGAGGACTGGCCGGAGTTCGCCACGGACCGCCGACGCCGGCAGCAACCCGGCGACCGCGTGCTGGCGCTGCCGCGGACCAGCGTCGCGGCCTTGCGCGCGGCGCTGCTGCGGCGTTGGTGGTTGTGGCGCGGCATGCCGTTGCCGCAGGCGCGCCAGCGCGCGCAGCGCATCCGCCTGCAGGCGCTGCGGCGGCGCCTGGGCGCGCGCGATGTCGACCTGGTGGTGCCGCAGAGCCTGTTGCCGGAGCTATGGCTGGCCGGCGAGTTGCAGGGCCGGCGCTGGGACGTGTACATGACCGCCTTGCCGATGCATCTGCTGCAGGCGCGCCTGGACGTGGCCGCGCAGCGGCATCCGCACAGTCCCACCCTGCGCGATTTCCGCGCCGATCCGGCGCTGGTCGCCGCCGAGCGTGCGGCACTGGCGCAGGCGCGGCGCTGGATCACCCCGCACCGCGAACTGCTGGCGCTGGCCGGCAGCCGTGGCCTCGCGCTGGAATGGCAACGGCCGGCGCTCCCGGCAGCCGCGGCGGAGCATGCGGCCATCACGGCGGACGCCGTACCGCGGGTACTGCTGGCGGCCTCGGCGCTGGCGCGCAAGGGCGCCTACGAACTGCGTGAGGCGGTGCGTGATTTGCCGCTGGTGTTGCTGCTGCCGCCCGGTGCGCAGGAGACGCCGGACTTCTGGAGCGGCATCGCGGTGCAGCGGGTCGCGTCGATGGCCGAAGGCGTGCACGCTGCTTGCCTGGTGCTGCTGCCGGCGTGGATCGAGCAACAGCCGCGCGGCCTGTTGCTGGCCATGGCGCTGGGCAAACCGGTGATCGCCACCGCCGCCTGCGGCCTGTCCGCGGACGCTGGCGCGTGGCGCTGCGTGGAGGCCGGCGACAGTGCTGCGCTGCGCGCGCAGGTGATCGACGCCTTGGGTCTGGCGGGCTGAGCAACGCACGAGGTGTCACGGCCGCTGGCGCGTTGCCCGCCTGCCTCGCTACGCGTCAAGCGGATGCGCTGTTCCTCTAGAGCGGCTCCGGGGGGAATACGGGTGGTGTCGCGATACGCGCCATTGCCTCATGCCTCGTAACAGCGGCTTCAACCGCGACGAAGCACTCCCGGTAACGCCTCATCGCGGCTGAAGCCGTTTCTACGGCATTGGACAGCGCGTCGGTTCTGCCGAGCTGCCACCACTCGCCGTGTCAGTACAGATCCTGCGGATCCACATCCAGCGACCAGCGCACCCGCCGTGCCTGCGGCAGCGCGTGGATCGCCGGCACCGCCGCGTCCAGCAACGCGTGCAGCGCGCGCCGCGTGTTGGCCGACAGCAGCAACTGGGTGCGCTGGAAACCCGCGCGGCGTGGCATCGGCGCCGGCATCGGGCCGAAGCGCTGCACCTCGTCCTGCACCGGCAGCAGTGCGCGTACCGCGGCGAGGAAGGTGTTGGCGTGCTCGACCTGCTTGGCCTCGGCGCGCAGCAGCGCCAGGTGCGCGAACGGCGGGAAGCCGGCGGCCTCGCGTTGCTCCAGTTCCGCGGCGGCGAAGGCGTGGTAGCCGCCGTGCACCAGGGTCTGCAGCAGCGGATGCGCGGGGTGGTGGGTCTGCAGCCAGACCTCGCCCGGGCGCGCGGCGCGGCCGGCGCGCCCGGCGACCTGGATCAGCTGCTGCGCAAGCTTCTCGCTGGCGCGGAAATCGGCCGAGAACAGGCCTTCGTCGATGCCCACCACCACCACCCGGCTCAATTGCGGCAGGTCGTGGCCCTTGGCCAGGATCTGGGTGCCGACCAGGATGCCGGGCGCAGTGCCGAGCGTGGCCAACTGCGTCTCCAGCGCATCGCGGCGCTGGGTGGTGCTGCGGTCGATGCGCAGCACTGGCACGTCCGGGAATGCCTGCACCAGGCGCTCCTCCAGGCGTTCGGTGCCGATGCCCTGCGGCTGCAGGGCCAGGCTGCCGCAGTCCGGGCAGGCCAGCGGCGCCGGCTGGCGCGCGCCGCAGTGGTGGCATTGCAGGCGCCGGCCGCCGGCGTGCACGGTCATCGGCGTGGCGTGCAGCGGGGTGCTGCAGCGCTGGCACGGCGCGGTCCAGCCGCAGTCGTGGCACAGCAGTACCGGCGCATAGCCGCGGCGGTTCTTGAACACCAGCACCTGGCCGCCGTCGGCCAATGCCGTGCCGATCCCGGCCAGCACCTCGGGCGACAGCCCGTCCTGCAGCGGGCGCTTGCGCACGTCGAGCACGCGCACGGTCGGCGGCTTGGCGTCGCCGGCGCGGCGGGTCAGGCGCAGGTGTGCGTAGCGGCCGCTGGCGGCGTTGTGCAGGCTCTCCAGCGACGGCGTCGCGCTGCCCAGCAGCACCGGCACGTCCAGCGCCTTGCCGCGGACCAGGGCGAAATCGCGGGCGTGGTAGCGGATGCCGTCCTGCTGCTTGTAGCTGCCGTCGTGTTCCTCGTCGACCACGATCAATCCTGCCTGCGGCAGCGGCACGAACACCGCCGAGCGGGTGCCGACCACCACCCGCGCCTCGCCGCGCCAGGCGGCGGCCCAGACCCGCGCGCGTTCGTTGTCGTTGAGCCCGGAATGCAGCGCGTGCACCGGCACCCCCAGGCGGGCACGGAAGCGGGCCAGGGTCTGCGGGGTCAGGCCGATCTCCGGCACCAGCACCAGCGCCTGGCGCCCGCGCGCCAGACAGGCGGCGATCGCCTGCAGGTAGACCTCGGTCTTGCCGCTGCCGGTCACACCGTCGAGCAGGAACGGGGCAAACCCGGCGGCGGCGACCACCGCGTCGATGGCGGCCTGCTGTTCGGCATTGGGGATCGGACCGGGTTGTGGCTGCGGCGCCGCAGCGCTGGCCGGCACCGCGATGCGCTCGGCGTGGCCGCGCTTGGCCAGCGCGCGCGCGGCGCTGCGCCAGTCGTCCATCGCCTGGTCCAGCCGGTCCTCGTCCATGGCGCCGTCCGCCAGCAGCGCGGCGAAGCGGTGCGGGCGGGTGCCGGCGCGGGCGCGGTGGCTGGCGCCAGCCTCGGTCAGGCGCCAGGCCCAGGCGTGGGTGTCGGGCAGCGGTTCGCCGCGGCGCAACGGCACCGGCAGGGCGGTCGCCAGCACCTCGCCCAGCGGCGCGTGGCTGTAGCGCGCCAGCCAGCGCAGCGACTCGGCCAGTTCGCCGTGGAGCAGGGGCACCGGGTCCAGCCAGGCCAACGCCGCGCGCAGGCCGTCGGCATCCTCGACCTGGCCGATCGCCGCCACCACCCCGCTCAGTTCGCGGTTGCCGAACGGCACCTGCACGCGGCGGCCGACGTCGCCGTCGGCGACCGTGCCGCCGGGCGGCGGCAGGTAGTCGAACAGCTGCGGCAAGGGGACGGGCAGGGCGACGCGGAGCGTGGCGGCGGGGGAGGGCATCCGCCTAGTCTAGGGCGTGTCACCGATCCCCGAGTACGCCGCGTTGGGTCTGGCAGGCGCGCTGCCGGCGTTGCGTGGCGCAGCGCCTGACTGGCCGTCAGGTCAAGCCGCGCGGCGTCGGCAGCGCGCCTGCCAGACCCAACCCGAAGGGCCGCGGTTGCGCGTGCCCGTGGCCGCGTCATCGCTCGGGCGTGGACGCACGTCCACTTCCTCGCTCTTCCTTGCCACAAGCACGCGCAACCGCGGCGCGGCATGCTCGGGGATCGGTGACACGCCCTAGCCCAGACGGGTGCCGAAGATGCGGTCGCCGGCGTCGCCCAGGCCTGGCAGGATGTAGCCCTTCTCGTTGAGATGGTCGTCGATGGCGGCGGTGTACACCTCCACGTCCGGGTGCGCCGCTTCCAGCGCCTGCAGGCCTTCCGGCGCGGCGACCAGGAA